>NZ_JBSQPW010000025.1:0-36828 GCF_055118575.1 Trichococcus sp.
ATCAAAAGCGAAACGGTTGTCGGATACCTTGCGGTTATCCGACAAGCAGTGCATCAAAAGCGGTGCGGTTGTCGGATACGTTGCGGTTATCCGACAACCGAAGTGCAAGACGAGCATTAAGGCCAATTGTCGGCAACCCACAAAGAAGAACCCGTCCAAAATCAGACGGGTTCTTCTTCATTTGATCGGTTTATAAACCGCACTTCAGCTGTGCACCGCAGTTGGTGCACGTGTTGCAGCCGCCGAGATCTTCGACTGTACCTTGTCGGCAGATCGGGCAGGTGTCGCCGATTTCATTGCCGATTGTGACATCGGTTGCGGCCAGATTGGAAATCGAATCGACGAGGAAAGTTTTGTCTTTGTTGATTTTGACGTGCTCTTTCTCTTCCTCAAGCTGGGCTTCTTCGTCCCAAACGTTCTCCTCGGCTTTCAGCGTCAGCACCTGCGAATCGCGGCTGCCGTCCACGTAGACGGTACCGCCCTTGGCCCCACCCAGATAGAGGCGCTCGTAGATCTTTTCGACCTGATCGACGGTATAGCCTTTCGATGCGTTCACCGTTTTCGAAATGGAGCTGTCGACCCAACGCTGGATTGTTGTCTGCACATCGACGTGCTCTTCAGGCGAGAGCGTCATGGCCGCCACGAAATAATCCGGCAATTGGTTCGGATCGGCACCCGGATGGCGATCCAGATATTCCTGTACAATATCCGCCTTCACCTCGATGAATTTGCCGAGACGTCCGCTGCGATAATACGTGAATGAGAAGTAGGGCTCCAGACCGGTGGAAACGCCGGCCATTGTGCCCGTCGATCCGGTAGGCGCCACCGTCAACAAGTGCGAGTTGCGGATGCCGTACTTCAGGACGCCTTCACGGACATGCTCCGGCATTTTTTTCATGTAGCCAGTGTTGATGAAACGCTCGCGCAGGATCTGCGTCTCTTTTCCGGTCTTCCCGACCAGAAACGGGAAACTGCCGCGTGTCTTCGCCAACTCGATGCTTTCTTCGTAAGCCGCCACAGCGATCGTTTCGAACACTTGGTCGATCAGTTGCAGGCTTTCCAAAGAACCGTAGCGGACGCCGCAGTAAATCAGCATATCAGCCAAACCCATGATCCCCAAGCCAATCCGGCGTTCGCCAAGCGCTTGTTTTTTGTTTTCCTCAAGGAAGTAAGGGGTGGAGTCAATGACATTGTCCTGCATATGGATGCCGGTGCGGACGGTCTGTTCCAATTTGGCGAAATCGACCATCTGCAGATCCTTGTTGACCATCTCGGCCAGATTGACTGCGGCCAAGTTGCAGACGGAATAGGCTGCCAAAGGCTGTTCGCCACAAGGATTGGTGGCAACGACTTTTTGACCGTAGGCTGTCGCGTTCGTCATTTTATTTGCATTATCGATGAAGAAGATGCCCGGTTCGGCCGCGTAAGTGGCGCAGACATTGATGAGACGCCACAATTCACGGGCTTTGACGGTCCGATAGGTGCGGACGGCATTGCCGGCAGCTTCCCAATCGCGGACATCGCCGCAGTTGGTCCATTCGGCATCATAGTGCGCCATCGCATCTGCATCGTAATGCTCGACATCCGGGAAACGCAACGCATATTCTTCACCCCGCATCACAGCGTCCATGAAATCGTCGGTGATGCAGACGGAAATGTTGGCGCCGGTCAGGAACTCAGAGTTGTTGACGGTGTAGGTGCCGCCGTCGCGCAGTTTTTTCTCAGCTTCATGGATGACCAATGCATCAAAACCGCCATGTCCAGGAATGTGCTTGTAATTGACGATGCCTGTGTACATGTTGATTTCTTTTGAAGAGAACGGTGTGAAATGCAGTTTCTCTTTCGCCAGCATACGGATCTGTTCATCCTCGAAATTTTCGATGATGTAACGAAGGATGCGCGGATTCTGCATCTTCGAAATGATGAATTCGAAGATATCCGGATGCCAATCGGCCAGCATGATCATCTGCGCGCCGCGACGGGAACCGCCTTGTTCGACCAGATGCGTCAGCTTGGCGATGTCGTCCATCCAGGAAACGGAACCGGAAGAGCGGCCGTTGACGCCTTTCACCATTGTGTGGCGCGGACGCAGCGTCGATCCGTTCGAACCGACACCGCCGCCACGGCTCATGATTTCCATGACTTTCTTGCGGTGATCGGAAATGCCGCCGCGCGAGTCGGGCACGAAAGGCATGACGTAACAGTTGAAATAGGTGACATCGGTTCCGGATCCGGCGCCGTAAAGCACGCGTCCGGCCGGGATGAAGTTCAAAGCTTTTTGTTCTTCGTAGAATTTCAGGAACGCTTCATGGCGCAGTTCCGGCGTGATTTCGACCTCTGCCAAGCCATGGGCATTACGCATCGCAATCTGTTCGTAGAAAAGCTCGAGCGGTTTGTCCAATGTCAGGATCCGGCGTGTCACGATGCCGCCTTCCTCAATTTCGAAATCGTCGATGTTGTGCTGGTATTCTTCGGAAACCTTGATGCGGACAGTCTGGTCCTTATGGTTGATGGAGAGGACGGTGCCTGTTCCGCGGGCCGGGTATTTCGGATCCTCCTTGACCGTCAAAATCACCAGATCCCCTTCGGACAGGGTCTCCTTGGTGGCATCCTTGTAGGAGTAGCGGTCAAGCATGACGAGGCGGGATACGCCCTGATAGGTAACGTGCATATCTTCCGTAATCGGAAATACATGCGGGAACCGCTCGATATCCTTGTTCAATTTTTCGAATCCTGCTTTAAATGTGGTCTTGGTTGCATCCACAATAATCACTCCCTTATTTATGGCGAAAACACTAGATGTTGTGCTGTGCTTTTACTTCTCATACCATATATGTTAATTCTGTTCACCGGATAAATCAAGGGGAACAGATGGATTATTGGAGGATGCAAACGGATGAAAACGTTGTTTGGATGGATGGGGATGCGTTTATAAAAATATATCGGCCAATAAGAAGAGGATGCTGCACACCGGGATGGGTCGTCGACTTTCGCGTAAAGAAGTAATGCGGAACTGTCGAAAAATTGCCTATCCGTCGACAAAACAATCACCGGAAACCGCAAAAAACCTGACGGATCGCACTTCTGTCGGGCGTCAGCCCAGGACGGTGTTCCCTAATGTCGAGAACCGTGCTGCTCTAACGCACCCCAATCTATCCGCCCCAATTCTTCATGCGAAACAGTACCCTCATAGGCTCACAAGAAGCTATAATAAAAGCAGAAAGAACAACAGATGAAAGGAGCTCAAGCATGAATGACAACGACAAAGAACGTTTCGCGGACATGATCCGCCATTCGCAGCGCATCGTCGCCTTCACGGGGGCGGGCATCAGCACGGAAAGCGGCATCCCGGATTTCCGTTCGGCGGGTGAATTGTTCGACAGGCTGAGCGTCATCGGCACCTCGCTGGCAGTCTATCCGGCCGCGAGCTTCGTCCACTATTTCAAAGGAACTTACGCTGTCCTGCTCAACCGGACGCCTGTGCCGCAATCGCTTACCTTCCAATTGGCCGTCCAAACCGATGCGGGCGCCTTTTTAGCAGACGTCCGGAAAGAACATTATGTAAAATGAACAAAAGGCGCTGCAACAAAAAGGAAACTCCTGAAAGGAGGAATTCGTCATGCCGAAGCTGAAAAAGCTTGCGAGCTATCTGGTCTATTCCTACGAAAACCATACGGAAGCCCGGTTCGGCGACAATGAATTGAAGTTGCAGATGCTGCTCTATTTAGCGCAACGGGAATGTCTGGCGGTAGTCGGGGAGCCATTGTTCGAGGAAAAGTTTGAAGGCTGGGAAGAGGGACCGGTGCTGCCGGAACTGCATTTCTTCTTCGAGGAAGGCTACGATCCCTTCGAGCCGTTGGAGATGAAAAAGTTGAAGGAGCGCGAACAGTTTATCCTCGACCGCATCGTCTTTGCGTACGGACAGTATGAAGGTTGGTATTTGGCGGATTTGGCGCGCCGCGAAACATCCTGGCACAACAGCAGGGCGATGCTGACCGCTGAAGCGACCGATCTCAAGCCGTTGGAACTTGCGGATATCCGCGCAGATGCGAAGAAAGTGCGGCTGTATGACACCCTGTTCGATGTATATCTGGATGAATTGGATGATTTCGAAGGGGAGGTACTGGAACCATGAACGAAACGCAAGCATACATCGGAACCATCGTGAAGACCCGTTTTGCCTATCATGACCTCGAAACGGACAAAATCGCCTTCAAATCACGACCGTTCCTGATCATCGGTGCGGAATACGATAAGTTGCCGTGCGATTTTACGGCCTTTCCGCTTTCGAAAGTGTCTGCCAGCCAAAACATCGATCCGGTTCACGACATCAAAGTCGAAAAAGAACGCTATCCCAAACTGAGCCTGAATGCGGATGTTTCCTATATCCGGGTCCATAAGATCCAGACAATCCACAGCTCGCAGCTTGCGATCGGGATCCTCTCATCATTGAGCGAGACCTACCCTGAGCTCTATGCGGAAGTGAAGGCAGCTTACCGGGATTTTTCTGCGGGGCTATTCTGACCGGCCGTAGCCGCGTCCGCTGATTGGATAGTACCGCAAAAAACACCCTTGGATAGCGGAGGCCCATGATGGGTCCGTCTATCCAAGGGTGTTTTACAATTTTAATGCAAACGCAGCGATGTCCAGTAAGGAGAATCTGCCTGCCAAGTAGAGATTGTTTACTCCGGTCTATTTTACGCCATTTCCTTTTGTCGGGAAAGCAGCTATAACAGTGCCGTCTGCATCACTGAAAATGACTTGTTTCGAAGTCACGGTGACAGTGATATCCAATACTGCAGCAGTTGCAGTAAGCTCAGCCAGGATGGCTTGTTTATCAGCTTTGGTAAGTTGATTTATGCTTTTCGCTCCCCGTGCAGTCACGACAGCTTGCGCATTATTTATGTGGACAATGATTTGATCTGCTTCCTCAGCAGTCACATCGTGGGACCTTAAATAATTTTTTGCTTGATGCACATAATTGGATGGTAAGTTGGTGGCTACCAAAGTTTTGATGATATCATTTTCAGTTGCAGCAGCAACATTCGCTTGCGCTCCGAAGAACAAGACGAATGCGAACAAAAGAGATACAATAACTTTTTTCAATTTTTTCACCTCCTTTCGATGCATCTGCCCGGATGCTGAATCAGTATTGTTCCATTTCGGCCGCGTAGGCACAATTTTGGCGGTAGGCAGCTCGCTTGGCTTTGCTGATCAGATTGTAGCCAACCAGGCAGGCTGTCCCCAAAAAGAAGACCAGTCCCCCGGCGACCAGCAAGAATGTAGTGTAATGCATAGCCAACATGCGCAGGGCGGTGTTGATGTAATCTGTAGAGACAGTGATGCGCTGCGGAATCTTAAGGCTTAAAGCCACAATTGCTGGAATGATGACGAAGGCAGATCCGGAAACTAAGCTACTGCCGATCCAAATCAGGGAGCGGTGAGGCCGTTTCCAGTTCAAACAGAACAGTGCCCCGGCAACCAAAAAGAAGGCCAATGGTACGAGATAGAAATAAAAAAGAACGGTTTGCAGTATTTTCCGGAAGGTCTGGAATTGCGGATAAGGCATGACGTTATCCAGATTGAAAAGCATAGTGTGGCTGCTGATAAGGGCAGTGGCTTCATCAATGATAGCATCCGTCTGCGCTTGCAAGCTTTCATCGAACGGCTGCTTGTGTTCTGCAGCATAATTCTCGACATAAGTCGTTACGGGTTCCACGAATATATTGCGATTGTTCGTCGTTGCGTAAGTTGCCTCAGGATCGATCAGATAGTTGAGCACTTGTTCATTGTTCGTGCGGGCAAGCTCTCGCAAGCCATATGGGTCCATTGCAGCTTCGACGAAGACTTCCTCAGGTAGGGACGTTTCCAAGCTCAGCGTCCTGAAGTTAGCGGACAGGCTTTCCTCTATTTGATTGTAGTAAAGGCTGCCTTCCAACTGCTGATTGAGGTCGCTTGCGTTCAACAGGACTTGCTTCATGAAGATGACTCCGATAAAGGCAACCACTGCAAACATCAGCAGAAAGCTGAGGATGAATCTGCCAATTTTTTTTATGTTTCGCATCATGATGCTCCTTGAAAATTGATTTGCGAAAGTGGCTTGCCTTCGACCAGTTTTGCGGTCACGACATATCTGTCAGGTGTGTTGCCGATGTAGTCGAAAGGATAATAAGTGTACAACGTCAAAATCTGCTCTTCGGAAGGCGCCAGAATACTTTCATCGGTATTGCTTTTGATTTCGATGTTGCTGATTTCGTAAACATAGGTTCCATAGGTCAGTTCCAGGCGGATATCGTCTCCGATCTGTGCTTCGCCTAGCGTCTTAAAGACGGAATTGGTGTGCCCGGTGATGACGGTGTTGCCGATATCTCCTGGAAACACAGAACCATAATAGTGACCGGCACCCTGTAACAACTGTGGTTCGTCATCACCTACGAAAACAGGGACGAGGATACCAGCTGCATCCACACGCAGCATCCCGTATTCCTCTCCATATTTCGGAAAAGAGATTTGGGTCGTTGTGTTTGTCACATCTATAGCCATACTGCTGTCGCTCAGATTCGTCTGCGCGATAGCGACATCCGAGGGGAGAAACATCCGTGATAAGTAAAAAGCGTAGGAGATAGTATCAAAAAAAATCAAGGAAAGCAGTGTGATGCCGGATACGAAAAGGAGTACCGGCATGCCGATCAGCGCAGCGATCCGCCTCCGTTTTGCCCGATTTTTTTGACTTGTTTTTTTGCCCATCAGTCCACTCCATTCATTTTAGGTCATGCAGAACATGCCATTTCATCAAAAATAATTTCTCTCTAGTTGTTAGTTGTTGAAAATACATAGAAAAAGAGAAAGATAGTTTGCTTACGTGTGTAATTACATTATTCCATGGACATCATGAGCACTACTGCTTATAGTCTTATAAGACTATAAGTGACCTCAGCCGCTGAAAATCAAATTTTTGCCTTCGAAAGAAAAGAGGTGCAAGATGGATAAGCGACTTTCCAAGAAATATCCGCTTTAGTAAGGAACGGTTTTTGGCACAAAAACAAACGGGCTGCATCCCAGTAGGAATGCAGCCCGTTTGTCGGACAATATTTAGAGTTTTTAAGGAGAATGGGGGTATAGAATGGAACCTTATCCGCTCATTCAGTACATGTCAGAAAAACAGGATATATTATAGAAGGAAAGGGTAACGCTATTCAAAACGAATTATAAGCACTCAATATAAACTATGTGCGTTTCTGAGTGCATTTTCTAGTAGGCAGCGGCCGGATCTCCTCGAATCTGAGGGGATCTTTTTTATTGCCATTATTGCCAGGTTCTTTCCCGGTTAGGATAACACTTCTAAAGGCTCTAATCAATCCGGAATAGGGGATATTTTGAAGCACGCGAACTCTAAAACGTGTGAACGGAGATTATACTTGCAGATACTTAAGTCGCTTAAATCGCTTGTATTTGCGTTCTGCGCTATTGCACATCTTTGTTTGATAGCCTGCGTTCACATGCCATACCGTGCAGCTTATCGGCAACTATCCATGAATCCATCTGAAATAGCGTGAGAATGCGTTAGAATAGTGCTAAAAAGGCCAACCTCGAAAGGCTGACCTCTGTTTGTTATTCGCCTAGTGAAATCACGCGGTCAAGCTGTCCGTAATACTTCATGAACTCATCATCACCGCTGAAAATGATGCTATTCATATCGATTGCAATACCAGAATTTGAATTTGAGTGAGCGCTCCTTGCCGCGCTAATCATTTCTAATAAAGCTTCGACTTTCGGCTCTTTTTGAATCACCGTACTTGCAATATAAGATACTTTATTTCGTTCAGCGTGTGACTTAATCGCCTTTACCATCGTGTAATTACCAGCGTGCTTTTCTTCCAAACTTTGATAATCACTTGGATCTAATGCCATGCCGCTTGTGAGTAGTGCCATGTCTTCGGTTACATCTGACCCCTTGACGGTTGCCCATTGTTCATAAGCTTGTTCATACTCCGCGATAATTTCATTAAAGCGCTGCAAGCGTGCTGTAATCGCCTGATTCAGTCTCTTGTTATTCTCTTCGGTTTTGTTTGAAAAATCTGCCGGGGCAATCGAACCGCTGTGACGTTGCTTATCTAATTTTTCTTTTTCGCTGTTGTGTGCGTCTATTGCTGCCTTATAAGCTTGTACGGCCTTCATAATTTCTTTAGTTGTCTTATTCATTTTGGTAATCTCCTTTAGTTTTCTTTTAGTTTATTTTCTGCTCTTCTCTTGAATAGTTTAATCATTTCTTGCTGTTTTTCTTCGTCTACTTTCAATCCATATTTCCGACTGCCGGAAACAATCCTCAATTCATCCGTTGTCGCTTCGCTGATAACCTCATCAAGTGCTTTTTCAAATAATTCTTGTTCCGTTGGCGGCTTGCCTGCGACTGATTCAATTTTTATCAGCCGCTTATAGAAGCTATTCATTGGCGGTCAACCTTCCTTCCAGTTGTTCGATCCGATGCTGAATATCATCTATTTCTAAGCCACGGTACGCATTTTCTAATACCACGCGTGCGGCCTGTACTCGTGCGGATGAAGTCGAGTTCTCAGCATCTTCCATCACGTTTTTAAGGGTCTCAATGGCCAGTATAGCCGATTGCTGTAGCTTATTGGTTGCCTGCGCCATTGCTTCGCGCCTTAGTTGCATATAGTATGCGCTAAAGTCTGGATCATTCAGATACTTATGCGCGGTACTGTTGGTAATCTTTGCCATGGTATAAGCTTCTGTGATTGTGCTTGTACTCATTAATGCAACCGCAAACCGTTCTTGCTTCGGGTTCACCTTTACCATTGAATCACCTCGGCTTTTTGATTATCCATTGTAAGGCCGTTGTTTCGGTCTACCTTGATTAGAGTAGGGTGCCCTAACTCCAATACCTCTAATGGCATCAAACCGAACCACAGCGTAAATCTTTCGCCTTTTTCAACTACTCGGTTCATCCATGCAATCAAACTTGCTTTGGTGTGATAGGTTGCCTTTCCGGTTGCATTGACTATTTTATACTGCTTCTTGTCCAGGTTGTAATCACCAATATAGAAGCCGCCTGCTTCGGTGTTCGATAGCATTTCTAACTGTTTGATCCTGCGCATTAAATCTTTGTTGTTGCTCATAAATTTCCCCCATTCCTACGATTTTGTTTGAATTTGTACTAATTTTCTTCCGAAAACTGGATATCATCCACGAGAATAACGCTCATAGGCTCCGTTTCTGCAATCTGATCGCAGAACTTTCCGAACTCTTTTTCAGTGAAGACGCGTTTCGGGAAATTGTGTCCGGTTACGGTATATTTTCCGTTGTCCAGTTCCGCATAGTATGCACAAGCGCCTTTCTTACTCGCGACTTTTTCCAGTCGTCTGATCCGATCCAGGTTATTAAATAGTTTCATGTTTTCACCTCGTTTTATTGTTTGAATTGCTGCGGCTTGGGCTCTGCTCTTGCTTGGTTCATGGGGAACTCCTTTCTCTTTTGCCTGTCCGCATCAATCAGCGGCTGCACTTGTTTGGATAATCTCATTTCAGCCGCTTTACGCATCCGGTTATAATCCTTCACGCTCATCTGCTTCCTTTCGGCAGCTTCCGCTATAGTCAACGGTCTGCCATTGTCCGATAGATAGTGATAGGCTAGTAGAAGGCGGTCTTCCTCAGATACGTTCTTCAATCCACCGTACAGCCATTTCAAGTTGCGCTTGAACCAATACCCCTCCGGATCTCGTAAAGCCTTGTACCACGTCCGCAAAATATACCGCGTTTCCCTTGTTTCACTCATGATCGTTATACCTCCAATAGTTTCAGCATATCTTCAAAATGTGTTGTGAACTGTTCGCCAGTAGTTGGGGATTCGCATGCTTTTTCAAGTTTCGATGCGCGGTTATCATCCACCAACTCGAAGCGATACCCGGCAGCTTCTTCAATTTCCTGGATCTCCTCAAAACACTCACGTTCTACGCGGTCATTTAGGCCGCCTTCCTGCCACTTGTATTTGTGAGTGAGGAAATACCTATCCGCTTGTGGAAGTTGCTTCATGTATGCCAGAAAATGCCTCTGCTTGAATTTCATCACGGCCATTCGGCTCTTGGCTTGTTCTTCGCTATCTACCAATTCGATAACTTTGCTTTCAACCGGGAAGCCGTGGATATACATGGCTTCATTATCCGAAGTGTAATAGCTGCTCATGGTCTGCTGATAGAAGTCTATCCGCGTTTCCCTCAGCCGCCACTTGATTCGAGTGATACGTTTGTTCAAACTGAAATAATATGCTATTAGATCTTCATCAATCACCACCGCACCACCTCAAACTTTTATGTAAGTGGGGCAGCGTATAACCGCCCCGAATGTTTTCAAATTTAACTTGCTAGAATGGCATGCATTCCGTAAGCAGCAATTTATCTATCAGATCGTTCACCTTGTGCAACTTCGCTTTCAGATACGCAGAATATTCTTTGTTATCCTCGTCCATATCGAAGCAAGTATTCGTGAATTCCTTTACGAGTTGCTCGTGATATTGAAGCAGATATATTACTTTTTGTTCATTTGTCATTGTTTCACCCCATCTTAGTTTTTGCAGGGTTACTTATCTGGACGACCGCCACACCGCGCGCCAGATTGATTTGTAGCCTTAATTTTTCTGATTTTTTAGATGTCCATTTCGCCAACGCAGCTTTGTAACCAATCAACCTGATTTTCTAACTCTTGGATTTTTTCTTCAGATCGCCATATTTTGTTTTCGGCATCTCCCAGGCGTTCGGCTAATACCATGATTTTTTCTTGAAGTTTTGCTAGTTCTTTTTCCATCTTGCTTCCTCCTTTTTGGTTGGTGTCCGTGATTTGATACGCGTTTTGTCCGTAATCTGTTCTTTCGAAACTCACTCATATCATAGGGTTGTCCGTGATGTCCGTGATTCGGGGTCCTATACTTTATATAAATAATTATTCTCTCTACTTATATTTTTTTATTTCTTAATAAATAGTGAATAATTACGGACATTACAGACAAAGCATTGATACATAAGCATTCTGCTTGGACATATTACAGACAGATTGCAGACTGTACTTAGACACTTTATAGCTGCTCTAAATACGTTTCGATTAGTTTCAAACTGATATAACGATCTAATCTTGTGCCACCATCGTTGAAAGCATTGCTTGATTTACTTTTCACGACACCTTTTTTACTCAACTGCTTGGTTAGTTCTTTCGCTGACTTGGGAACAAAGCCGTTAAACCTGCAAAATGCCTTGTACTCGCTGTATACAGTGGAAGCAATCTCGCCCCTTTCATCCCCTTCAAGGATTTCTGTAGCTTCAAAAATAAATTGTGCGATTCGATCATTATCGAACAACCATTCATTTTTCGTTTTCTCCATGCTCTTACTTTTGGCGAACAAAACTTTCTTGCCATTGAAGATTTTTCGGAATTCTCTCATACATGAATAGACAAATGCCGGGGATTCTTCTTTTATTAAATTCGTGTCGTGGTTATCCCAAAAGTTATTTTCAGGCAGCCGCTGATCTCCAATCATAATTGGCACAACGGTTAAACGACTTGCAAAGCCTGTACTCATGTCTTTGAAATGGAAGAACTCATTCATCGAAAAAAACAACTTCGCATAGCTTATGAAATTGAATCCCTGGATCCCTTTATATTCGGCCTTTATGTTGTCGCCACCTGTTACGCGTTTAAGAATTGCCGTGGTAGATAAGTAATCGGAATCAATATCTCCACAAATATTTGCACATGTACCCAATAAATCCACGACTGAAAAGCGCTCTCCGATCTGTTCGGGCGTTAATGCGCTGACGTTTTCAACCCCTAGATAAAAATTCGTTACCATATTCAAGAAACTCGATTTACCTTCACCACCTTGTCCGTATAGAAACACCATGTCGGGGGCCGGAGAATAACTTCGATAAAAGAGATACCCGATATACTGTTTCATGAATAAGGCGTTCTCTCCGAAAAACTCTTCGAAAAATTTATCCGTGTGAGGTGTCGCCTTCCCGGTAATATCCAACTCATAATTAAATGAGGTCAGAATGTAATCCTTGTAATCGTGCGGCTTCATCTCATCCGTTAGAATGTTATACGTTCCGTTTTTAAATACGACTAATTCGGGGGCTGATTCTTCAAATGGACTAGTGTTTGAATACGAGGGATTATAGGCCTTCTGCTTCGTGTATCGGCTAACCTCTGATATATATTTCTGTTGATAATAGCCCCATGCTTGCAGCTCCTCTAAGGCTGTTTTTTCGGTAAATGTTGTAAGTTCGTTCTTTCCAAAATACCGCCATGCGCCTTTTTTGCCCTCGTATAGTGCGCCTTCTAACAACTTGGGTATTCTAAGGATTTTTGAACGATTGATTATCATATCGCCCAATTTTTCGTGGCTGAATGACGTTAATACATTGAACTTATCCCCTTTGTTTCCGACCGCTTCCAATCGACATGAAAACCATACCGGACTAATTTCATTCAGTTCTTTAACCATTTTTGAAGCAACGTCAATATCTCGACTGCTTATATCATTGACAGCCTGGTATAGATCCAACGGTACTTTGCCGAAGTACGAATTCTTTTTCGCTTCCGCATTTTCTTTTTTTAATGTTTCGATTTCTCGCAACGCTGCTTGGCTAAACGTCAAAATAGTCTCCCTCCTTTCTTGGCATGATTGTTTACTCTCGATAAGTAAATTTTTTCCAGTTCGTCCAGTTCCAACGGATCCGCGGTAATCTGTTCGTTAAAATTAATCGTCTCCATCACTAACTGGATTGTCTCGAGTGGTGTATCAACCGCCAGCATTTTATCGACCATTTCCCTCCACCAATTATTTCGCGCATCCGGGGCCGCGCCATTGAACAAAACCTGCAATAGCAACCCTGTATATTTCTGACCTCCGCTTGAACGGTTGTAACTGGAATTGCCTTTCTTGAAAGCATGTTGCTGCTTAATTTGATTCTTGTATTCTTTCGAGTTGCTGATTTTAAACAGAAACGCATCTGTCGGAATAGGCTCGCCATTATCATGGTAAATTAGGCTCACATGCTCGCTATGCTGCGTTATTACTGGCGCGCCTTGTCCTTGTGACCACGTTTTGTTACTGCTGTCAAACGTGAAATTTACGCCCAATTCATGGCATATACCGAAAAGCAATTTCTCATATTCTCCGGCATTGACTGGCCTGTTTAGTTCCAATGCTAACCGATACCGGATATAATCCGCCCTGTATCTTAGAGTGGGGTATAGGCAGTAATTGATGCCCTTTAGTTTGTCTTGGACTTTGGAAAGGAACGCTGCTTCGGTTTCGTGTATGTCGTCAAAGTCGACAAACAAAAGGCTCCGGCTGAATAAATTTTCGTTGTTCCGTTTTAAATCGCCTGTCATTTGTCCGGCAATGATGATTTTCATCTTGTATAGCTTGATCGCCTTTTCTTGCTCTTCGTTGGCAGGATACTCAAACCGCTGCGGCTTGTACGTCTTGAAGAATTCAAAATCACGTTCCGTCTTAATTTCTACCATTGGTTTATTTGTTTGGACTGTATTTATATAAATCATGCGTGACCCTCCTTTAGAATCGCAACACCTCGAACAACTCCCCACCAATCATTTCAAGTGTTGGCTCTGGCTTCTTGTAAGCCGGAAAACGTGCTTCGACTTCTGCCACGGCTGCATTTACCCAATTTCTAACTTCTTCATAATTCTTGGGTTCTCTTCCAAACTCTTGGATAAATGATTTTGTGTTAGTTTCCCGGGCGAATTGGTTCCAACCTTCTTTGGTGTTAATGTTTGGTTTTGTCATGATTAGCAATCTCCCTTCGCTAGACCAATGCTCAAGTTATCGGATAATTCTTCCAGGGACGTGATTTTCTCGCTGAACCCTTCGAGAAGCAGCGCATTGAGGTTCACTAAGTCGGCAATAGATTTCTTCAAAATTTCAGCCTTCGGATTGTCGTTGTCGATTGCATCGAATGAACAAGTCAGTTCGTAAATTAGATTATCCTGCGCCTTTATGAGTGATCCGTAACGCTCCAAATTCTGAATTCCTTGCAAGATTTCAACGGCTTTCAGTTTCATTTCATTGTTAGTTTTTGTCATGGTAATCTCTCCCTAGTTATGGTAAAATGGAGAATATAAAAGCGTATTAATGCGCCATATTCTCGTTGTCGCCTTGTGTGAGTTGCCGCTCATTTAACACAAGGTTTTTTTGTGCTTCTTTCGATCAATCGGAGAAGTGTTTTCAAGTCCTCAGCCGTTACATGCTGCGCATAACGTTCTGAAGAAAATTCTTCCAGGCTCTCGCGGATCCGATCGAGTGCCGCTTTCTCTGCTGCGTTCATTATTTTCACCTCCATTTATTCCTCAGTGAAGCATTTCCATACCGTCCGCAATGTTATATAAGTCAGAAACCCAACCAGTAACCCGGCTATATATGCTTGTGTGATCGCGTCCATTTATTTTCACCGCCTTTCATGGGGTTCTATACTTCCACTTTCGCCATTAGTGTTATACGTTTGCCTTCTGCATCAATGTTTTTGCCCGGTTAATCATGCGATTTTTATAAACCTACATAGATTTCCACAGAGAAATTTGAATTTTTAGAGTTTTTTTGCCGCTGCCCGCGCGTGATTTTATTGTTTGATATGCTTCTCTAAAAACTCGTCTAGATGCCGCTTGCTGATATATCTCTTGCTGCCGATTACGGAAACCGGAAGCCCACTTCTGATCCATGCGGCTACAGTGTTCGGGGAAACGTTAAAGTATTCTTGAATCTCCTTGACTGTCACCCAATCTTTTAACCTGGTCTCTTGACTGATTACCTCTTCAACAACTTCCCTCGCAGCGCTTCGCAACATTGCTTTGAATTCATCATTGAAGGCATCATCAATTTTCACCCTCAGTTCTGCCATGTTATCACCTCAATTCAACGCTACATTTTGCTACTTCTTGCTGAAAAAAATTTCATCAATCGTTATTCCTGGAAACATAGGGAGAAGCATCTCCTTAATTGTAACCATCTCTTCGTTTGAGAATCTTGATTCTCCTCGCTCTTTGGCTGAGTATGCTTGTTTTGAAATATTGAAGATTTCAGCCATTTCTTTTTGAGTTTTTCCAAGCATAACCCTGTAACCCCTAACTTTAGTTCTAGTTGTCAGCGTAACCATATTACACACCCCTTCCTTCTCTTTGCTACATTTCGCTACTTACAAAACCAATATTAAAGGATAACGTTCTGAAAGTCAACTATAACTTGCTACTTTTTGCTATTCAGCTTATAATTAAGTAAAATAAATAATGAGGGGGGTTCTCGTGAAAGTAAATAATTATGAAGTAGGGTACCGAATTAATAGCATCCGAAAGGATTTAGGATTGAATCAAGAAGACTTTGGTAAGAGAATTAGCGATGCTCACAAGAGTTTAGTTTCAAAATGGGAAACGGGGAAAAATTTACCAAACAATGAACGTTTGAAAGCTATAGCTGAAATTGGCGGCATTTCCGTTAATGAATTGCTGTATGGGGATATGAAGAACTTTACTTCATCATATTTTGATAAAAGAATTTCTGAGACTAGGGAAAAGTTCGAAGGTTCGTTCTACGGTTCTATTCTCAATAATCCCGACTACATTCAAAGTGTGAAGGATGACTTCTTGTATAAAGTTCAATTTTACGATCTAAATCATTCTGATACGGAAGCTTTAAACAAGTTGATTGATGAATCTATATATGCGGTAATGCGTGGAGAAGAATACACCAATGAGGGCGCGTTTGCTCTTGCAAAAAATAGGCTGCATGATACAGTGCAGCAACTTGAGGAATTTTTCCATGAAGTTGTACGAGAAGACGGAAAAAATAGAATCACAAGTAAAATAAAAAACGGCTTGGATCCAGTGATTCTTGAAAATTTGAAATTGATAGTTAATCATGCTGAAAATGAAGTGTCAGCCGCTAAAGATTCTTATTTCAATAACGACAAATAATATCATGCCGGGATTCCCGGCACCTCTTGAAGGCCGCTGCCTGCGTCAGAAAGAGGGAAGTATCATGGCTAATAAAATTACTAAGTATAAGAAGAAAGACGGCAAAACGTACTATAAAATTCAAGCCTATTTAGGCATGAACGCGGAAACCGGGAAAGAAATTAATGTCACGCGCCAGGGCTTCGCATCGAAGAAAGATGCTGAGATGGCCATATCACGCTTGAAAGTGGAATTTGAGGAACGCGGTTATCAGAAGGCCACCTATAACACATTCCAGGAACTCTATGAACTTTGGTTCGATTCTGCGTATAAGAATACGGTAAAAGAAAGTACCTACGTTAAAACGATCGAATTATTCGAGAATCATATTCTGCCTGCGTTCGGCAGCCGGAAACTGGACAAGATTTCAGTGACGTATTGCCAGGCAACCGTTAATAAGTGGTGTGAGGGGTTCACTAATTTTCGTGTGATGAAGAACTATGCCGCGCGTGTGCTTGATTATGCCATCACGCTCGGACTTTTGAGGGATAACCCGATGAAGAAAATCACCATGCCAAAAAGGAAGCTAATGATTGATGAGGAAAAAGGGGAGAACTTCTACACCAAAGAGGAGTTGCAGCAATTTCTTTCCTGCGTGAAGTCGGACGGCCTTAACCGATGGTATACGTTGTTCCGGTTGTTGGCATTCTCTGGTATGCGCAAAGGGGAAGCGTTGGGGCTTGAATGGAAGGATATAGATTTCAAGAGTGGGAAGGTTACGATCAGCAAAACACTTGCCAGGGGCGAAAATAACACGCTTATCATCCAGACACCAAAAACAAGAAGCGGCATGCGTACCATTGCATTAGATGAGAATACACTCGCCATATTGAAGGAATGGAGAAGGGAACAAGCGAAAGACTTTCTAAAACTCGGCATCAATACCATGAAGCCATCTCAGCCCATCTTCACCACTTATCAGAATGACTATATTCAGCTTGTGACGGTCACCAACCGCATGAAGCGCATTATCCAGAAGCATGATCTAAAGGTTATCACCACTCACGGCCTGCGCCATACGCATTGCAGTTTACTGTTTGAAGCCGGAGTATCCATCCAGGAAGTGAAGGAGCGGCTCGGACACTCGGATATTCAAACAACGATGAACATATACGCGCATGTTACCGAAAAGGCCAGGGAAGAGAGCGCGGAAAAATTCGCTTCTCATGTCGGTTTTTAGTGGATTTTTATACAATCTGAGTGCTTTTCTCTGTGGAAAGCAAAAAAAGAAGCCCGGAAACGTTTAGGAAGTAGCGTCCTATCAACGTTTTCAGGGCTTTTAATAAAGTTATGTAAGGAGAATGGGGGATTCGAACCCCCGCGCGCCTTTCGACACCTAACGCATTTCGAGTGCGTCCTCTTCAGCCGGACTTGAGTAATTCTCCATAAATGATATTATACCGCTTTTCGGACAATCAGAAAAGAGGATTTTTGAAAAAAATCAAAAAAGGCTGAATCAGCTTCGGAAGGCCCCCTGTTACTGATCACCCTAAACCGAAATTTGAAAGGTTTAGTTACTTATTAGATTAAATTATGGTAATATACAATTCTGCTTACTCATTTTTTTGTAACTTTTTTGCATACATCAGGAGGAATTTGAATTGTATAAACTAATGAATCATTGGTACAAGCTGAGCCTTGTCAAACGTATCATCGCCGGCCTTATCATAGGTATCATCCTTGCCGTAACGGTTCCGGATGCTGCGAAGCCGGTCACCATTTTTGGAGCACTCTTTGTTGGTGCTTTGAAAGCAATCGCGCCGATGCTAGTATTTTTCTTGGTAGCATCCGCTATTTCGCAACACAAAAAAGGCCAACAGACAAATATGAAATCCGTCATCGGACTCTACCTTTTAGGGACCTTCTCGGCGGCACTCGTAGCAGTGGCCGCAAGCTTCATCTTCCCGGTGAACTTGACATTGGGCGCCGGAGTTGAAGATGTCACTGCTCCAGGCGGTGTGGTGGAAGTGCTGAAGGCGCTGCTCCTGAACGTGGTGGACAATCCGGTCAAGGCGCTCTTCAATGCCAATTACATCGGTATTTTGTCCTGGGCTCTTATGCTCGGCTTTACTCTGAAGAATGCCGCAGCCTCAACCAAGCTGATGCTGTCTAATGTTTCCGATGCACTGACGGAAATGGTCAGGATCGTCATTGCCTTCGCTCCTTTAGGGATCATGGGCCTTGTCTTCGATGCCATTGCAACAAGCGGAATCGGCGCTCTCTTGAGCTACGGGAAACTGCTTGCGGTACTGATCGGTTGCATGCTGTTCGTTGCTTTGGTAGTCAATCCGATCATCGTCTACATCTATATCCGTTCCAATCCGTACCCGCTCGTCCTCAGATGCATAAGAGAAAGTGGCATCACAGCTTTCTTCACAAGAAGCTCCGCCGCGAATATTCCCGTGAACATGACGCTGTGTGAAGATCTTGGATTGGATAAGGACACGTACACTGTATCCATTCCACTTGGTGCGACCATCAACATGGCCGGTGCAGCGGTAACGATTTCGGTACTTACTTTGGCTGCGGTCAATACCTTGGGTATCCCTGTGGATTTTGGAACAGCATTAATCCTCAGTATTCTTGCAGCCGTCAGCGCTTGCGGAGCATCAGGTGTTGCAGGTGGCTCCTTGCTGCTGATCCCGCTCGCGGCCAGTCTTTTCGGAATCCCGAATGATGTGGCTATGCAGATAGTGGGTGTCGGTTTCATCATCGGTGTCCTGCAGGATTCATTCGAGACAGCGCTGAACTCATCGACGGATGTTCTCTTCACTGCGACTGCCGAATTCGCGAAAAGACGCAAGGAAGGCAGCAAAGCCTGATTGAAAATCAAATAGCAAAAAACCACTGGTCCGTCTCGGGTCAGTGGTTTTTAATCTTTGCAGGCTTATTATGTTTTTGTCGATGCATAGACGATCTCTCGACATTCAGGATCACCGTCCTGGGCTGAAGCCCGACAAAAGCGCAATCCGTCAGTTTTTTTGCGGTTTTCGGTATCAGTTCAGTCGACAGCTGCGAAAAATTTGTTGAATATGTGATTCACTCCTTATTTTAAGCTGTCGATGAAACGTTTTGCGATTTCTTTTGGCCGTGTGATTGCGCCGCCTACGACGATTCCCACGACCCCTAATTCCTGGATTGCTTTGGCTTGTTCGGGCGTATGGATTTTACCTTCAGCGATGACATCCACAACGGCTTTCACCAGGCTTGTCATCAAGGCAATATCCGCCATGAGCAATTGCTCGGGATATTTCTGTTTGATTTCTTTAATGAAGGCGTTGATCGTTTTGCCGTCGTAGCGTTCCCGCAAAGTGCAATCCAAGGCAATGACTTCCACACCCGTTTCGACCAATTCATCGACTTCCTTCATGGTAGCAGTGATGAAGGGTGCTTGCGGGGGATAATCACGTTTGATGATTCCGATGATCGGCAAATCTGTTTTTTCCTGAATCTGGCGGATATCCCGCACTGATTCAGCGCGAATGCCGACTGCACCAGCTTGTTCAGCTGCAAGGGCCATCAAAGGCATGATGCCGCCTTCTTCAGTGTACAAAGGTTCTCGCGGCTGTGCTTGACAAGAAACGATGATGCCGCCACGGATTTGCTTGATGAATGCTTCTTTTTTCATGAACAATGCCTCCGTTGATCATATATTTGAGGGAGTTTATCTCCGTAATCAGAATATAGCATGCGCTTTCACAGTTGTGAATAGATAATTTGGATCACATAAAGTTCACGCATGATCAGTTGCTTAGGTTTGTACCGGCATTATCAGCCACTCGGCAGTCAGGGGTGGATTAACAGTCTCGAAGTATCATTATATTATCCAGAATCGGCTGCCTTCCACAATGATGAGAGGGGATAGGTCATTTATGCAAGTTTATTGAAAGGAAATTTTTGAGCAGAATAGTTGCACAAAAATATGCTATACTGAAATAAACAGTGCGTGCAGTTAGGCGAATGTTCGGTGCTTTGTATCGGAATACGAGCGTAGGGGGTTGATTATGGGGGAAGAGAAGCAAGCGGACAAAAAACAATTGAAAAATCCGATCAACAAGGAAATCATGAATATCGCGTGGCCGGTTCTGATCGAACTGGTCTTGAGTTCGTTGTTCGGGATGATCAACATGATGATGCTGGGGAACATCGCGGATCATGCCTATGCAGCAGCAGCCGTTTCGGCGGTTGGCGTGACGAACCAGCCCCTGTTCCTGGGATTGGCAGTAGTTCAGGCGTTGAATGTCGGAGGCACAGCCTTGATCGCCCGCTATTTCGGAGCCGGCAAACACGATCGGATGGAGAACGTCATGAAGCATGTCATGATCATCAGCATGATCCTTTCCGCGCCATTGGCCATAGCCGCTTTTGTCTATTCCGATCAGATCATGACGTTCATGGGCGCCCAGCCGGACACGGTAGAAGTCGGACGGCTATATTTCCGCATCATCTGCGTCAGCTATCTGCTGCAATCCTTCAATTTCAGTATTTCCGGCTCTTTGCGCGGAATCGGCGAAACGCAGATTCCGATGGGTGTGAACTTGCGGGCGAATTTCCTGAATGTCATCGGCAATGCTTTGCTGATCTACGGCTTGTTCGGAGTGCCGGCTTTCGGCATCGAAGGCGCCGCCATTTCTACCGTCATCGCCAACGCGGTGGCCTGCCTCTTGCTGATCCGTTACCTACGTTCGGGAAAGAGCAAGCTGAATTTTTCCTTCGCACATCCTTTCCATTTTTCGATGAAAACAATGAAGAGTCTTGCGAAAATAGGGCTTCCTTCAGCTTTGGAACAATTGGCGTTGCGAGCGGGGATGATCCTCTTTATCCAGATCGTGTCGGGTTTGGGGACCGTTATTTTTGCCGCCCACAATATCGGCATGAACATCCTCTCACTATCCTTCACGCTGGGGCAAGCCTTCGGGATTGCGGCGTCATCCCTTGTCGGGAGGGCCTTGGGGGCGGGAGATGCGAATCTTGCCGAAAATTATGCCTCGCGGACCGCAAAAATCGGGAGCTTTTTGGGGGCTGTCCTGGGTCTTGCTTTCTTTTTCGGAGCGGAGTACATCGTCGGGTTCTATTCCACTGATCCCGAGATCATCCGAAATGCCGCAATCGCCATCCGAGTCGCCGCTATCACACAACCTTTCCAATCGCACCAACTGATTGTCGCTGGTTCATTGCGCGGGGCGGGGGATACGATTTTTCCGCTGATCTCCACGTTCCTCGGGATTTTGATCATCCGCGTCGCCGCCGCCACCTTCTTTGTGCAGGTGTTGGGATTGGGCATCCTTGGGGCCTGGCTGGCAGTCATGCTGGACCAGATTATCCGTTGGTTCCTGATTGCGATGCGCTTCCGGTCCGGTAAATGGAAACGGATGAAACTGGCCTAAGTTGGCTCAAGACAGAAGAGGATTGCTTACATGTAAAAATAAAATTCAATAAGCTTCAGATTGTCCGTCTCTTGCTGAAAAAGAGGCGGCTTTTTTTCACATAAATTGTCTAAAAATGGTATACTATCCAATGAGAGAACGGTTACAATGCGGAGTGTGAAATCCGGATTTGGGATACCGAAACAAAGGAGGATGAGCAATATGGGAGGACAACTGATACTGATTCGGCATGGAAACGCGGAAGAGCGCACGCCGGAAGGGGATGACTTCTACAGAGAACTGACGGAAGCTGGCGTGGAGGAACTGACTGCGTTCCTGCCCGACATCGCACCATTACTCACCGAAAACGGAAACTTGAAGATATGGACGAGCCCACTGGTGAGGGCGCGCCAGACAGCTGAATTGGTCGCGCAAGCCACAGCCGTCGATGCAATCCAACCACAGGAATTTTTGGCGACCGGCGATTTTGTGGCCTTCAGGGAAGCGTTGCAACTGGAAGCGGAGGGCTTTACTTTGGCGCTGGTGGGCCATGAACCGTATATGGGCAACTGGACGAAAGAGTTGATCGGTGCGGCAATTCCGTTCAAAAAGGGTGCGGTCGCTTTCTTTACGGTCGACATGACCGCCGATCCGATCGGCAAACTGGAGTGGCTGTTGACACCGGGAGAATCAGCGAAACGCAAACACGATGAAGCCGGCGACAAAAAGCAAGCGGCCGATAAGCACGAAGAATCAGAGGATTGCGGCCCGTGCGACTGCGAAGAGACGGTATACACCGGCATCATCAAGGAACAGATGGCAGGCGTCCAACAGGCCTATGCTGCTTACCAGCTGGATCCCGTCGATCCGGAATCTGCCCATGCATTGCGAGTGGCGATCCGCCAACTGCGGGCGCTATTGAACTTCAACAAGGCGAACGGTGAGGAGAAATATTACCGGGAAGCAGGCGAAGATTGGCGCGACATCGCCACTACGTTCGGCTATCTGCGCGAGTTGGATGTGCTGATGGAAGAATGCCGCGAATTGCGCGGGTTATATCCGGATATGCTGGCCGATGCTGGACAAGTCATGACCTGGCTGATGGAAGAACGCCAAGCAGAACAGGACAGTATCCAGGAACTCATCACGAGTGGTGCCCTGACGGAACGCATGCTGGATGCGGAAGCCGCAACAAGCCAGTTCCTGAAATCGATCCACTTGAACGACGAAGAACAGAAGAAGGCAACAATAAAAAAACTCGAGAAGATGAAAAAACGCTTGATGCGCAAATGGGAAGAGGTTGATTTCTCCAATCATGAAGAGACCCACTGCCTGCGCATCAATGCCAAGAAACTGCGCTATGCGGCCACCTATCTCGCACCCATTGTAGGCGAGAAGGACAAGGCGATCATCAAAGAGATGAAGAAAGTCCAGACCGGTCTCGGAACGCTCTGCGATCTCGATATCAACGGACATCTGCTGTTGGAAATGGCAGACAGGACAGATGATCCCGATCTGCAGAACCACTTCAGAACACTCAGTGAACATCAATTCCAGCGCAGGGAAGCGATATTGAACGACGAAGCGGATTAATAAATTTAAGAGACTTGTCATATCCACAGCTGATACTGGTTGTGGATTTTTTTATTTCTTCAAAAAAGTCCCTTGAGATATAAATAAAATAAAAAAGATACCGATTACATAAAAGGGAAATAGAAGTATCATAGAAATGGGAGTGGGAAATTTGGAAGTAAGAGAAACTTTTATCAGTAACATCATGAGCAACAGTAGGAAAATAAATCTTTCAAAAATATTGAACTTTAAAAGTATCCGTGTAAAATTGTTGGCTGGATACTTCATCGTTATTACTTTGATAGCAATTTTAGGGATCAATAGTTATGTGACGACAAAAGAAATCAATGATAACACCCAAGATATCATCGAACAGGATATTGTTGTCCTGGAAAGTGGAGAAGAATTCAAATTTCTGATTTCACAACGGATTGCGGTAGCACGTGCGTACTTGATGACTGGAGATGTTGCTTTCAAGGACATGTTTACACAATTCACAGAAGAAAGTGACATTGCGAAAGCGGAAATACTGGCTGTAGATGATTCCGAAGTAATAACTGCTTTTTTTGAAGCTAATGATCAGTGGGCAGAAATGATGGAGTCAGAAGTCCTTACAGCTTATCAGGCAGGTAATACAGAACAAGCAAGGCTCACAATGATGAATGATGCTGATCCGATTGTTCGTGAGCAAATCGAATCCGTAAGCACCATGATCGATCAAAAAGTTCAAACTATCGAAAAAAATGGTAACGAGATTATTGCAAGGGGAGAAAAATCGCTCATGGTTGTTGTTGGGCTATCTGTGACCGCTGTAATCGTGAGTGTTGCGGTTGCCTTTGTACTCTCTAATGAAATCTCGAGTAAAATCAAAATAATTAAGGAACGTA
The DNA here is from genome assembly GCF_055118575.1 of Trichococcus sp. Lineage (NCBI taxonomy): Bacteria > Bacillati > Bacillota > Bacilli > Lactobacillales > Carnobacteriaceae > Trichococcus > Trichococcus sp. Next base: position 23,860 of record NZ_JBSQPW010000025.1, read on the forward strand.
TGGGATTAATCGCTGATGGCAGCCTGAATATCGAACCCATAGAAATATCTGGGCGAGATGAACTGGCTGAGTTGTCTGTTGCGACGAACACAATGCATGAACAATTAACAGCAATTGTCGTCAATATCTTGGATTCATCTGAACAATTAGCGGGTCATAGTGAAGAATTGACTCAATCTGCCAATGAAGTGAAAATTGGGTCTGAACAAGTTGCATTAACGATGCAAGAATTGGCAACGGGGTCCGAAGCTCAAGCAAGTAATGCTAGCGCGCTTGCAAATGTGATGGAAACCTTTAATGAGGAATTCAAAATTGTCAGCAAAAATTCTTTGAGGGTTGCGGATGCTTCCCGCAAGGTAATCAATCAGTCAAATGAGAGTGAACAGTTGATGGATCTGTCCAGTCAGCAGATGGAGAAAATAGAAACAATCATGAAGGAAGCAGTCAACAAAATGCAATCGCTGGAATTTCAAACCCAAGAAATCACGACGCTCGTAAGACTAATCCAAAATATCGCGGACCAAACAAACCTACTGGCCCTTAATGCAGCAATTGAAGCTGCGCGGGCTGGGGAACATGGCCGAGGATTTGCGGTGGTTGCTGATGAGGTACGTAAATTGTCTGAACAGGTAGCAGTTTCTGTAAAAGACATCACTGGTTTTGTCGGGAAGATCCAGAATGAGTCTCGAGATGTTAGTGTATCTTTGGAGCAAGGATATACGGAAGTTAAAGCAGGCGCGGAGCAAATCCAAAGAACAACGGATGTGCTGAACGAAATGGAAAGTTCATTAAATAGTATGATTCAGAATATTTTGCTTGTATCCGACAAAATGTCCAGCCTGACAGAAAGTACTGCCAGCATGAGCGTGGCAATTGAGGAAATTGCTTCCATTTCTCAAGAGTCGGCAGCTGGTGTCGAGGAGACCTCTGCTGCTTCACAGCAAATCAACAGCTCAATGGAAGAAGTATCCATCAATTCAGAACAAATTTCCGGGTTAGCTGAAATGCTGCATGCGATCGTCAGCCACTTTAAGTTTCAGTAGCAAATTCTAAATTGATCCACAAAAGAAAGAGGCAACTGTTCTCAAAACAGTGCCTCTTTCTTACTGTTTGTAAAGGAATGAAATTATACCGCAGACCTAAATAATTTAAAAAATCTGCCGATTAAGATAAGAATACTGTACTGAAAATATAACTTGTCATATAACAAAAAAAATAATAGGAGTATATCATGAAAAAATTTATCGTGTTTATCTGTAGTCAGCAGCAATTCGCTCTTCCAATTGAAATAATTGAAAAAATATTACCATTAGAAAAGATTACCCTTATTCCAGAAGCTACGCCATACGTAAGTGGTGTTATCCAATACGATGGCAACACCATGCCCATTGTTGATTTGAGCAAACGACTTTTTGACAATGATATGGCAATCACTGAACACTCCAAAATAATTGTGGTGTCGGACAAAGATTTGAGATTTGGAGTTGCGGTTGACAGTGTCGTTTCGGTAAGTGAATTTGATGCAGACCTCCCGACTGTAAACGGAACTGTGGAGAATAAAGTCCAATATATCGAGCATCTTTTCAAAACAGATACAGATATCATCATTCAAATCGAAATAAATTCTTTATTTGACTCTGAAGGCACAGACGAGTTGATTGCATTAAATGGGTAACGGATGGATTCAAAAAGGGGTTGATTACATACTTTGGAGAAGGAACTAAAAGTCGGGATTTCGGATTACAAAATCGGAGAGGCACCACAATCCTTATTCACCATCGGATTAGGGTCATGTGTAGGCATAGCGATTTATGATCCAACCACGCGTGTAGGTGGATTAAGCCATATAATGCTCCCGGACAGCAGCATGTTTAATGGAGAAAAAAAGATTGAGAAGTTTGCTGACTTAGCCATTCCGCAAATGGTGTCGGAGCTTGCAAAAAAAACGCCCAAACGAAGGCTGGTCGCGAAAATTGCTGGCGGCTCCAGTATGTTTCAAAATTCTTTGAATACGCCGCAAGCGAACATCGGCTTACGCAACGTGGCAGCTGTTGAGTCAGTCCTTAAACAACAAGGGATTCCTATTTTGGCAAATCATACTGGAGGCTCCATGGGGCGATCCATGTTCTTCGACCTACACACACTTCAAGTGAAAGTCAGGATGGGGAATCGAGAAATTTTTGAGCTATAACGTTCAATAAGGAGTGCAGTAATGGAAATAAACATATTACTAGTGGATGACTCAGCATTCATGCGACAAATATTAAAAGAGAAAATATCTGAAATAGACGGATTGAATGTTATTGCCACAGCGAGGAACAGTCAAGAAGCTTTTCAAAAAATCAAACAGTTAAACCCGGACCTTGTTACGTTGGATATTGAAATGCCGGGAATGAATGGTCTGGAAACATTGAAGGTCATCAAAGAGACTTCTGATATCCCGGTGATGATGATGAGCTCATTGAGTGGAAAAGAAATTACCATTGAAGCATTGGAAGCTGGAGCAATAGATTTTATAGAAAAGCCTGCCGATATAAAAAATCAAGGAGAAGCCTTTAAAAAACAAATTGAGTTTGTCATGAAGCAATTTTTTAACAGAACACAAGAGGCCGCTTCTGTTCGAACGAACCAAGAAGGAGAAAGCCAGAAAAAATCAAGGCCAAATGCTGTACGAGCTTTAGTGATAGGGGCGTCAACAGGAGGTCCGAGGGCACTTTTGCAAGTGATGAAGGATTTACCGGAAGGAATAACCGTGCCCATATTTATTGTGCAACACATGCCTAAGGGGTTCACAGCATCATTTGCGCAACGCATGGACTCTGTTTCGCCGGTAAAGGTTGTTGAGGCATACGACGGCATGCTGGTTGAGGGTGGAAAAGCTTACGTTGCTCCGGGTGATTATCATATGACAGTGAAAAATCGCCGCATCCAACTGTCTCAAGCTGATAAGATACATGGTGTGAGGCCATCTGTGGATCCTCTCTTTTTATCAGCATCTGAAAATTATGGTAGCCGACTAGTTGGAGTTGTTCTTACTGGCATGGGGAAAGACGGAACGGAAGGGCTAAAAAAAATAAAAACGGAGGGTGGATATACCTTTGCGCAAGACAAAGCATCCTCGTTGGTTTTTGGAATGCCAGGTAATGCCATTCAGAATAAGGTGATCGACGAAGTGGTTAATTTGGAAGAACTGACAGATGCGCTAACCCAACTACTAGGCAGGAGGAAATAGATGCTGGATTTTAACTGGTTTTATGCATGGGCAGAAAAAACACTACACTTAAATTTGCTCGCATATAAAGAAGGACAATTACAAAGACGGATTGAGACCATCATGAAAAAATCCGGAGCTAATGATTTGAAACAGTATGCCAAAATGATTGAAACCGATGGGAATATTAAAAAAAGTTTTTTGGACTACATTACAATCAACGTGACGGAATTCTATCGCAATAAGGAAATCTTTGAGGAATTTGAAGAGGTTTTCATCAATCAACTATCTCCAAAATTCAAACCACTGAAAATATGGAGTGCTGCTTGTTCTACAGGAGCTGAGGCATACTCGATCGCAATGATTCTGAAAAAAAATAAGCTCACTGCGAACAGTAAAATAATTGCTACAGATATAGATGAAACGATTCTTTCAAAGGCCAAGGCTGGAACATATTCAAAATTGGAAGTACAGAACGTACCGGCTCCAGAAAAGAAACTATACTTTACAGAGCAGAATAACCGCTATGTGTTGTCGGATGACATCAAAAAAACAGTGCATTTCAAAAAACATGATCTGATTCTGGATTCTTACGAAAAAGGCTATCATGCCATCATCTGCAGAAACGTCACAATTTACTTTAAGAATGAAGTAAAAGAGAAAATATATCAAAATATCTCGGATTCGCTAGTGCCTGGGGGATTGTTCTTTATAGGTGCTACAGAGTCCGTCTATAAACCGGAACAATACGGACTAAAAAAAGTAGCTGCATTTCTGTATGAAAAGATGTAAATAAGTAAAGTTGCAGACTACGAGAGGAAGGCTGGGATTCAATGGATGACAACAGTAAATACAGAGAACTCTTCTTTGAAGAAACGGACGAACATTTGCAAAATTTGAATGACCAAGTGATGGAACTGGAAAATGATCCGGAAAAAGTAAGTATTTTGGATGAGATTTTCCGTTCAGCGCATACGCTTAAGGGTATGGCGGCTACAATGGGTTATACAACTATGGCGGAATTAACGCATAAAATGGAAAACGTGTTTGAACTGCTCAAAACCGGTAAGCTGGCTGCAGACGAAGGGATCGTTACGTTGATCTTCGATTGTCTGGATATGCTATCCGCTATAGTGGAGGATCTGAGAGCAGGTAATGAGGAAGAGCAGGATACTGCATCACTCAAAAACAAATTGGACAACCTTTTGGCAACCAAAAAAGCAGCACCGAAAGATGAGATAATCAGCGAAGTTTCTTTCAAACAAGTGCCGAATAATGAGGGGGATTTTTCGATAGAGAAACTTGACTCCTCAGATCTCTCAGTCATTCGCGACGCCCACGAGAAAAACTACCGCGCCTTTTTTATCAAGGTCAAACTCGATGAGACCAGCATGATGAAGAATGCCAGAGTTTATGTGGTCATCAATAAATTGGAGAAGAGCGGAGATATCCTATATTCCGAACCTGATGTTGTAACGATGGAGAATGAAGATTTCGGGAATGAATTCACCATCGTCTACCTGACTAAGACAGAAAAGGTAGCTGTCGAAGAACAGATTCTCGAAACAAGTGAAATAGAAGGCGTAACCATTCATGAAATAACGGCAGCGGCTCTCGATGCAGAAATGGATATCGCTGAAGCTGAGCTTCATCCGAAACCGATTGAACACAAGACAGAAACAGAAATAAAGGCGACAAGTACAACTAAGGCAAAACAAGTTACGAATCATAGCAATTCGATGAACCAGTCGATAAGAGTTGATATCGAAAAACTGGATTCCTTTATGAATCTCGTATCGGAATTGGTCATTTACCGCACACGCTTGGAAGAAATCAACGAGGAGTTGCAAAGATCTGAACTGCGGGAACCACTGGAACAAGTGAGCCGGATCGCGACGGATCTTCAGGACTTGGTGCTCAAAATCCGTATGCAGCCTCTCAGCGTTGTTACGAATCGTTTCGGTAGAATGATCCGTGATTTGAGCAATGAGCTGGAAAAAGATATCGAATTGGTCATCGAAGGTGATGACACAGAACTGGATAAGACTGTTGTATCGGAATTGGGTGAGCCGCTGATACATCTGTTGAGAAATGCTGTGGACCACGGGGTAGAAATGCCTGAAGCCAGAATCGCAAAAGGAAAAAATCCGAAAGGAACGATCAGGATAACGGCATACCAAGAAGGCAACAGAGTGTTCCTGACGGTTTCCGACGATGGCAAAGGGGTTAATCCGACAGTCATCAAAGAGAGTGCTACCCGAAAAGGAATAGAACCCGATCATTTGTCGGATAAGGAAATTCAACAATTGATTTTCCATCCAGGTTTTTCGACTGCAAAAAACGTGACCAACATTTCCGGACGAGGCGTTGGAATGGATGTTGTGAAGCAGAAAATCAATGAACTGGGCGGCACCATCGAGATCATCAGTGAAGTCGATAAAGGAACCGCATTCCGGATGAGTCTGCCGCTGACGTTGTCGATTATTCAAGCGTTGCTGGTTACTGTTGGAACAGAACAGTTTGCACTTCCGCTAGGTGTTGTAAGGAAAGTGATTCGTCCTGAGCCGGAAGAGATTGTCCAGACACACACCGGTGAGGTATACTATTTTGAAGATGAGACGATTCCGGTTGTCCGCCTGCAGGATAGCTTGGACATTCATTCAGGAGTGGAAGAAAAACCTTATCTGATCATCGTAAAGATTGATGAGCGCCTATATGCTTTGACTGTGGATAATCTGATTCGCCAACAGGAAATTGTCATTAAAGAATTAGGCAAAGAACTGAAAAATATCAATAAGTACCTGGGTGCTACCATCATGGGGAATGGAAATATCATTTTGATTTTGGATATCACCGCAATATGCAACGAAAGAAATGTGGCTGTCTATGTATAAAGATTATTCAGAGATGCAATTGGATATCATAACCGAGTTTTTTTCGATAGGCGGAGGGAATGCGGCGACAAGTCTGTCACAATTGATCAATCACCCTGTCGTAATGACGGTACCTTTAGTGGAAACGATGGATTACTCTCAATTGTTCGCGGGCATCATGTCCGACGAAAGCAGTGTGAATGCTGCCATTACGATGATTCAAGGGGAATTGGAAGGCGCGTTCTTGTTTGTGATCAGGGAAGAGGAAGCGGACAAACTGGTGTCTTTAATGTTGGGGGAGATGCAGGGTGATCACGAAATGGCAACCTCTGCTTTTATCGAACTGGTCAACATTATCGTCAACACTTTTTTAAATGAGATTTCGCAAGTGTTTGATGTGACCGTTATGACAGGTGTCCCTTTTATGATAGAGGATATGTTTGGCGCAATCATCAGCAGTATCTACATGGAGCAAGGTGTTTATGAAGAAAATCTGTTCATCATAAAGAATGAATTTTCTTATTTGGGAGAACGCCTGGATGCTTCCTTGTATTTTATCCCAAAGCAAGGCGTTTTAGATGAATTACTAAATGGAATCATAACTGAAAAGGAGAATTGATTATGGCAAAAAGTGTAATGATTGTTGATGATGCAGCATTTATGAGGATGAAACTGAAGGATATTCTGGAAAAAAATGGTTACAGTGTCGTAGCGGAAGCGCAGAATGGCCTCGAAGCTATCGAAAAATACAAAGAGGTGCGTCCGGAAATTGTAACGATGGATATTACGATGCCGGAAATGGACGGAATCGAAGCCTTGAAAGGGATCAAAGTCATTGATGGCAATGCGAAAGTGGTTATGTGCAGCGCTATGGGACAACAAGGCATGGTAATGGATGCCATTCGAGCAGGGGCTGCTGACTTTATTGTAAAGCCTTTCGACACAGATCGGGTCATCAAAGCATTGGATAAAGTCATTTGATCAGGAGGGCAACATGCAAATAATCGTCTTTACTTTAAAAGAAAAGTATTATGCCATACCTACTGAAGATGTCGAAGAAATAGTCAAGGAATTGCCTTCAACCCATGTGCCGAAAGCCCCGTACTGGGTTGAAGGATTGATCAATATCCGAGGGAATGCCATCACTTTGATTAATTTGTATAAATTACTAAGCAACACTAGTGAAAGCGAAGAACTGTGTTACAATAGTATCATCATTTTAAAGAACGATGATAAAAAAGTTGCTTTTGCAGTGGATTCTGTTGAATCTGTTTCGGAAATTGATCCGCATGACATACAAATGACGGACTACACGAATGCGAAAGAAGTGGCAGGCATCATCAGATTAAACAGCAAAATGATCAGTTTAATAAGTATGGAAGCATTATTTTCTATAAATGAGGGGTAAGTGTGAGTAAAGTTCTATCTCAACAGGAAATAGATTTGTTGATGGAAAGTGTGAAAAGTGGCGAAATCGACACTGAACTAGTAGAAGAAGCAGAACCAGTTAAGATCAAAACGTATGATTTCAGAAGACCGGCACGCCTTTCGAAAGAGTATATGACGACTTTAACGATGTTGCTCGAGGAATATGCTAAGATTGCAAGTAACTTAATAACAACTCAGGTGCGTTCAACTGTTACGCTGCGGGTTGCTTCGATTGAACAAATCAGTTTTGATGAATTTTTGCATTCTGTTCCTTACTTTACGTTGATGGGGTTGTTCCGCTCAGAACCACAAGAGGGTATGCAGATTGTCGAGATCAATTCGCAGGTTTGTCTGCAGTTATTGCAGCTGTTGTGCGGCAGTCCAGATACAAGACTATCCGATACAGGAAACGGCAAAGATAGCTTTACGGATATTGAGATTGCCATTTTGGAAGAAGTGGTCGGTAATTTTGGGCATGCACTACAGTTGGCTTTCAGGGATATCGTGGAGTTGAACGTGAAGATGGAAGCAATGGAAACGAATGCCCAGCTGCTGCAGACGATGTCCCCCAATGAACCTGTCATCATGACTACGTTCATCATTGAATTGTTGGAAGACCAGACATTCATCAATTTGTGCATCCCTTATATCTTTTTTGAGAGTATGTTGGAAAAATTGAGTTTTCGTAATTGGTTCCATTCGGGACGAATGACAGACCCTTCAGATAAAGATAACTTGACCAAAAATCTGCAATCAGTTCCGGTATCTGTAGAGGTTTTACTTGGGAAGACGAACGTATCGATGGACAGTTTTTTACAACTAGAGTTAGGTGATATCATCACCTTGGACAAACCCACACACGAGCCATTGGTCATGTCCATCGAGAATATGCCAAGTTATTTGGTGAAGCCTGGTGTACTGGGGAATAAAATGGCGGTTGAGGTATTACACTATATCGGAGGAGACATTGATTAAATGAGCACGGAAAAACTAACACAAGAAGAAATCGATCGTATGATGAGTGAACTAACTCAAGCGCCAGCTATTGCATCCACAAGCATCAGTCAAATGGAGAGCGATATTATCGGTGAAGTGGGTAATATCTCTATGTCCCAAGCGGCTACGACCTTGTCCGAAATTTTAGGTCATAAAGTACACATCACAACACCGAAAGTTTTCGTCAAAAGCATTCGTCAGGTGATAGATGCTGCAGTTAAACCTAAAATTATTACCTCTATCGGCTTCAAAAAAGGGCTGACAGGGAATAATCTCTTGTTGATGGATGCGCAGGATTCTGTAATCATTGCCAATTTGATGATGGGCGGAGACGGCCAAGTTACCAGTTCGGAACTGACGGAATTGGAACTGAGCGCAGTCGGTGAAGCAATGAACCAAATGATGGGCTCCTCCGCAACGGCCATGGCGACCATGCTAGGAAAGATGATCGATATTTTGCCTCCGGAAGTGCACTTGGTCGATGACAAGGAGCATTTCAGTGTTGATATCGGTGTGGATAATTTGAACGCGGATGTCTGTCTGATTGCATTTCAATTGGAAGTTGAAGGCATTCTCCAGAGTGAAATCATGCAAGTGTTCACAATGGACGCCGTCAAAGAAATCACTGAAATCATGTTGGCGGATCAAGGGGAAGTACTTGCACCAGTCGAACGCAAGCAAGAAGAGTCTCGCGCACAAGCCAATTTGCAGCCAGAAGTAGATATTGTTCCGATTCAAAAACCTGCATTTCAAGAATTGCGTAAATCCGATAAACAACATCTTCCACAAAATCTGGAACTGATACTGGATGTTCCTTTGGAATTCAGTGTGATGCTGGGGGAAAGCAAGAAAACAATCAAAGATATTCTTTCATTGGGAACAGGCTCTGTAGTGGAACTGAACAAACTGACGGAAGAACCTTTGAGTATTTATGTGAACGGCAAGCGGATCGCGGAAGGCGAAGTTGTAGTGATCAACGAGAATTTCGGTATCCGTATCACGAACATTCTGAGCAAAGAAAAACGCATCGAAACGCTATAGAAAGCAGCACCTTTGGAAAGAGGCGCTGCTTTCTTTCTATTTATCAATCATTCCGTGGGCTTTTTCAGGATTTTGGCTTAATTTTTCAGCAAAGTGGTCGACAATAGTGATGTGGATACAATAAGATAGATACATACTAACCAGCAAAAAAGGAGTGAGTTGCATGAAAATCGGCAACGGCTATAACAGTTACCTGAAAGCGATCCAAAAGGACACAACCCATAAAGAAACAGTAAAGGCTGAACCGCTTAAACCAAGAGTAAATGAAGCGGCGGTAAAAGTCGAGATTTCAGAAGAAGCGAAACGCTTAGCTGAAAAGACAATCGACAGCGCACCCAGCGCCAAAGCCCAAGAGATAAAAGCAGCCATCCAAAACGGCACGTATAAAGTAAGTGCCGAAAACATTGCAACGATCATGATGAAAGCAATGGAAGAGCAAGGGGCTGGCTCGGAATGATGGAAACCGAACAAAACGGTTTATCGTTATTGCTAGCGCTAAAAGAGGCTTTGAAACGTGAAAAGGAAGCCTTGATGGCAAATGATAGTGCCGCATTCGATAGCATCGTTTCGGAAAAACAATTATTTTTGGTTCAATTAGAAGAAGCAACTTTTGAAGGATGCAACCGTGTTGCTGTCGAAAAGCAAGTAAATGAAATAAAAGAACTGCAGGAATGCAATGTCTTATTGACAAGACAAGCGATCAGTTATCATGACAGCATTTTGACTGCTTTATCGGATGGGATGGAAAAAAGCTCCCGTACATATTCCAGGAAAGGACAACTGTCCCCTTCCAAAAATGCAGGTCTGTTCAATCAATCAGTTTAAGGTGGAGGTATCATGGCAGGGTTATTTGGCATATTACATGCAGGAACGAACGGCATGAGCGCAGCTCAGGCGGCAATGCAGACAACAAGCAACAACATTTCGAACGCCAATACGGATGGCTACTCCAGACAACGGGTGAATTTGGTTGCCAGCAACCCTTATACGCTTTCCGGCGTTGGCCAACTAGGGACTGGGGTACGTATGGAGTCCGTTACACGGATTGTCGACGATTATTTAGTGAAGCAATCTTTCACAGAAAATGCTTCCTTAGAAAAATACACGCAAAAAGCGGACGTGTTGGGCCAATTGGAGTCTGTCTTCAACGAACCTTCCGAAACGGGCCTCAATAATAAACTGACGGAGTTCTATGAATCTTGGAAATATTTAGGAAATAATCCCGAATTGACCACATCGAAAACAATGGTCAGTCAACAGGCACAAACACTGACGGATACGATCTCCCATATGGGTTCGCAGCTGGATAGTCTTCAAGAAGGTACTGTTCAGGCTATTTCCAAAAAGGTCTTGGATTTCAACACGAAAGTCGAGCAGTTGGAATCGATTAACGAGCAAATTTTTTCTGTAGTCACAAAAGGTGAGATGCCGAATACGTTATTGGACCAAAGGGATAAGCTGGTAGAGGAGATTTCAGGAATCACTTCGGTGGAAGTGAAGACGGATGCATACCAACGTACCTTCATCAGCATTGATGGGGAAGAAATACTCGGAGCAAATAAGCGCCAAGTGTTAAACGTAGCAATCGGCGCCACTTCCGATGACGGCTCGCTCATCTCGACCAACGGCAGTACGTCGAAAACGGTCGAATCAGAAGAGTCCTTTAAAACTGGTACATTACTTGTGCAGAAAACTGCAGAGGACGGTTCAGTGCAATTTACGGAGCTATCCAGTAAGAGCGGCCACATCAGCGGTTCACAGGAAGCACTGGTGGAGATAGACCGTGGGATCCAAGAATTGAACCAACTGGTCTCGACTGTTGCCAAAGCAGTCAATTTAGTCCATAGCGACAACGGGACCGGGATTGCCTTTTTTGATTTAGGCGATGATCCGGATGATGTGCTCTCCAACTTGAAAGTGAACTCAGCCATAACAGAAGACCCCAGCAAGATTGTTGCGGGCAAATCGCTTACGGAACAGATAGCCGGAGACGGTACCCGGGCGCAAGCCATTGCTGACATTCAGTCGACAGCACTGCAGTATTCCTCAAATGAGGCGCTCGAGTTTGATGCGGATACACTGAAGATTACAGCGCAACCCAACGGCACCATAACAGCAGATGCTTACAATGACGTCATTACCCGCGTAGGGATTTCGAAGCAACAGGCAGACTTCTTGATGGAGAACCAAAATGAAGTGGTTTCCTTTCTGGAGCAAAGAAAGAGTTCCATTTCCGGCGTTTCCATCAACGAAGAGGTTGTGAACATCATGAAATTCCAGAGTGCATTCCAGGCGAACGCAAAAGTCTTGGCCATCACCTCCGAGATGCTGGATACTTTAATTAATCGGACGGGGGTATAAAACATGCGCATTACGGACAGAATCACTGCAACCAATATGATCCAAAGCATTAACCGAAGTCAAGGGAAGTTGGAAAAGTACAACAATCAGTTGTCTTCGATGAAAGAAATCAGCAAACCATCCGACGATCCGTTGCGGGCGTCGCAGATCATGAATTTGAACAATAGCCTGATCCAAAATGAGGAGTTTTCCGTAACAATTGCGGATACCGTCGATTGGAACAATATGCAGGATTCAGCATTGGAAAATGCTACGGATTCGCTGAGGCGGATCACGACGCTGATCCAGTCGGCTTCAACCGGCACGATGTCAGATTCCGATCGCCAAGCCATCAAAGCCGAAATGGAAACAGAAATCAGCACTTTGGTCGACTCGCTGAACACGAATTTTGGCGGAAAATATGTCTTCTCCGGAATGAACACGACCACGAAGCCGTTCGAAATCAGTCGGAATGCTGATGGGCAGATGACCGGCATCCAGTACCAAGGGACAGTCGATGAAACTGATGCAGACGGCAACGCCATACCGGTAAAAGCCGACTTATCCCGAACAATCGCGACAGGCGTGGATGTCTCATTGAAGACCGATGGTAGACAGCTGATGAATGAACAAGCCGGACAAGATATCGGCACGTTCCTTGCAGATGCGCTGAAAGCATTGGATGCGAACGATACCGAAGCGCTTTCCAGCAAATTGCTGGCCCGTTCCAACGCAGAGATGGAAAATGTCGTCAATATGCGGACCGAAATCGGTGCCATCTCTAACCGGCTGAAATCGGCTCAGGAGCGGAACACATCCGAAAACCTCAATCTTCAGTCGATCCGTTCTAATAAGCAGGATGTGGATCTAGCCGAGAAGTATATGGAATTCACGATGGAACAGCAATCCTTTCAAGCATCCCTAGCGATGGGCACCAAAATTCTCCAGACCAATATTTTAGACTATCTCTAGGATAGTCTATTTTTTGTGCGCCCGGCATGGGTGATAACTTGGTGGTGAAAGTCCACTACAGGCTTTGCAGTAGGAACTGTTAGCGAAAGACAAGGGTGTCCACCGTGA
>NZ_JBSQPW010000026.1:0-54550 GCF_055118575.1 Trichococcus sp.
CTTCACGACTTCGCTGAAGTTCTTGATGCCGATGTTGAATTTCTTCGCCATGCCGCCGACTGTCTCCAACAACAAGTTATCGCGCTCTTGGATTACGCCACCGATGTGGTAAGGCAAGCCGCAGTTCGCGAAAGAGATGTATTCACCCTTTTCGAAGATGACGATTTCGTCCTCCTCATTCAATCTTCTCAAGCGTGCTGCTGCAGTCGCTCCGCCGGCTACGCCGCCGATGATCACAATTTTACGTTTCATTATATAAAATCCTCATTTCACAAAGTTTTTAAGTTTCGGTTGTCTGCTGATAATAATACCCCAGTAGGTATAATTTGTAAAGGGAAATGTGACAGAGATGTTAAAAAAATTTTGCACAAAGTCGTCGACGGCCCGTGGGTGCCGCCCAGCTCCGACGAAAGTCCCCTCGTCGGAGGTACGGTGCCAATGACCCGCTCTCCTCCTGTTACCGGGTTCTAGCCGGAGCTACGCGAGTATTCAGATGCCGTCCTCCGTCGAACAAGTGCTCGCCGGAGATACGAAGTTCACATTCGCACCAGCTCCGGCGAAACAAACCCTAACAGGAGCTAGTGCCCTCCTGCGGTGAGCGCTCTTCTCAACGGAGTTGGGCTCTTCGGTATTCGTCTTCCTCCTGCAAGCGAATGTTGGCCGGAGCTGAGCACGCGGACGCAAGCTGTCCTCCGTCGAACAATGTCTCCCCGTAGGTACGAATTCCACACTCTCGCCTGCTCCGGCGAAACAAACCCTAACAGGAATTGGTGCATTCCTCCGGTGAGCGCCCTTCTCGACGGAGTTGCGCTCTTCGGTATTCGTCCTTCTCCTATTACCGGAACCTAGCCGGAGCTACGCGCTGACTCGCAGCTTGTCCTCCGACGAACAAGGGCTCGCCGGAGGTACGGATTTCGCGCTCTCGCCTGCTCCGGCGAAGCAAACCTTAACGGGAGCTAGTGCCTTCCTCCGGTGAGCGCCCTTCTAATCGGAGGTGGGCTTTTCGGTATTCGTCTTCCTCCTATTACCGGAATCTAGCCGGAGCATAGCGCGGATTCACACGCTATCCTCCGTCGAACGAAGTCTCCCCGGAGGTACGAATTTCACACTCTCGCCTGCTCCGGCGAACCAGACCCTAATCGGAGCTGGTGCTTTCCTTCGGTGAGCGCCCCTCTCGACGGAGGTGGACTCTTCGGTATTCGTCTTCCTCCTGCAAGAAAATGTTGGCCGGAGCTGGGCGCGCGGTCACATGCTGTCCTCCGGCGAACGAAGGCTCGTCGGAGGTGAGAGATTCGCCCTCGCACTAGCTCCGGCGAAGCAAACCCTAACGGGAGCTGGTGCTTTCCTCCGATGAGCGCCTTTCTCAACGGAGTTGGGCTTTTCGGTATTCGTCTTCCTCCTGTTACCAGAGCCTAGCCGGAGCTGAGCGCGGATTCGCAGCTTGTCCTCCTGCGAACAGCATCTCGTCGGAGGACAGCATCCCCATATCTCGCCAGCTCCGGCGAAGACACCCCTTATAGGAGAACACTGTACTACAGCTAGAAAATCAAACAGGCAAGAACTCCGACGAGCCGCAGCTTCGTCGGAGTTCTTGCCCTTATACATAATGACGCCCATGGCATTTTCCCACGGCCGTATAGTTCTTGCAAAGCACCCGATAAATCCGATCCTTATTGTCCATCCCGCACCACTCGGCCATCCGCGGCGTCGTCACTTTCGCATCCGGAAAAAGCAGCCGGAACTCCTCGACATTGTGCAGAATCGTTTTCGTCGTCCGCCTCCTCTTCTTGCAGACCGGACAATAGACTGACTTCACCCCATCAAGGCGCACCGCCGAACCGCAATCGAGGCAAAACAGCTCTTTTCGCAACTTCGCATAGTCGATTTCCGGCAATTCTTCGGAAAAATGGCGCGGATTGTGCATCCGGATCAAAGCATCCGCCAGCCGCTGTTGCTCCGGCCCAATCGCTCCTTTCACCCGGAAATTCTGAAAATGACGCGGAATCTGCCCGGGAAGCAGGTATTCCTCAATTTTACGATTACTCAGCAAATTGAACTCGGGATTGATGAAAACAACGAAGCCTTCAATCGGCATCTCGATCTTCAGCTCCGCAAGCAGCACACCCAATCTTGCCATCGTACGATTCAGCTGAAGCGACGGATTTTCCATCGTGGCACCACTTGGCTTCCGGAATGTCAGCGGCCCCCACAGATGATCCCCTTTGTGGTTTTTCGTTTCGTACACCAAAAGTTTATCGGGACAAATCACCAGCGTATCGATCTGAATCGAAACGCGATTGTGCCGCAACTGCAGATCATTCAGCACCAAACAGCGCGAATCCAGCGCATCCGTATGCACATCCAGCCCGCATTCGCCCCCGAACCCTCCATCCATATGCAACAAATAATACTGATCCCCCGGCCCTAATTTCATCCGTTTGGCCAACGCTTCATAAATGCAGAGCATCCGCGGCTTTTCGCGTTCCTTATATGCCATTATCTCTCCTCCTTTTGAATTCAACGGTCAAATGTAGTATCTGCATTCCATCGTCGTTGGCTTTTTTCATTCCTCCAACGACTTCCGACGACGGATCCTTTCACCGGAGAAACGGATGCTTGAAAGTGACAACCTCCCGTTCCCGTTGCCTCACAGGAGGTGCGGTGCCAGCGATCCAGTTTCCTCCGATTACCGAGGACTAGTCGGAGCTGAGCGCAGATTCGCACCCTATCCTCCGACGAACAAGGACTCGCCGTAGGTGAGCGTTTTACGCTCGCACCAGCTCCGGCAAAACAAACCCTAACAGGAACTGGTCCCTTCCTCCGATGAGCGCCCTCCTCAACGGAGTTGGGCTCTTCGGTATCCGTCTTCCTCCTGCAAGCGAATGTTAGCCGGAGCTGAGCGCGCGGAAGCAGCCTGTCCTCCGGCGAACGAAGGCTCGTCGGTGGTACAGATGTCACGCTCGCGCCTGCTCCGGCGAAGCAAACCTTAACGGGAGCTGGTGTTTTCCTCCGGTGAGCGGGCTTCTCGACGGAGTTGGGCTCTTCGGTATTCGTCCTTCCCCTGCAAGCGAATGTTGGCCGGAGCTAAGCGCGCGGACGCAGCCTGTCCTCCGACGAACAAGGGCTCGGCGGAGGTACGGATTTCTCGCTCGCGCCTGCTCCGGCGAAACAAACCCTAACAGGTGCTGGTGCTTCCCTCCGGTGAGCGCCCTTCTCAACGGAGCTGGGCTCTTCGGTATCCGTCCTTCCCCTGCAAGCGAATGTTGGCCAGAGCTGAGCGCGCGGAAGCAGCCTGTCCTCCGGCGAACGAAGGCTCGTCGGTGGTACGAATTTCGCGCTCGCGCCTGCTCCGGCGAAGCAAACCCTAACAGGAGCTGGTGCTTTCCTCCGGTGAGCGCCCCTCTCGACGGAGTTGTGTTCTTCGGTATTGGTCTTCCTCCTGCAAGCGAATGTTGGCCGGAGCTGAGCGCGCGGAAGCAGCCTGTCCTCCGGCGAACGAAGGCTCGTCGGTGGTACGAATTTCGCGCTCGCGCCTGCTCCGGCGAAACAAACCCTAACGGGAGCTGGCGCCTTCCTCCGGTGAGCGCCCTTCTCAACGGAGTTGGGCTCTTCGGTATTTGTCTTCCTCCTGTAAGCGAATGTTGGCCGGAGCTGAGCGCGTGATAGGATACCGTCCTCCGGCGAAGGATGGCTTGTCGGAGGAAAGGATCTCCACCTCGCACCTGCTCCGGCGAAGCAAACCTTAACAGGAGCTGGTGCCTTCCTCCGGTGAGCGCCCTTCTCGACGGAGGTGGGCCCTTCGGTATTCGTCTTCCTCCTGCTAGAGAATGTTAGCCGGAGCTTGGTGCGGATTCGCAGGCTGTCCTCCGACGAACGCCCCCTAATAGGAGGTACGGACATCTTCCTCGCACCAGCCCCAGCGAAGGCCGCGCTTGTCGGAGCTGCGCGGCCGAGGGAGATTCTGCGATTATTAGATGCCAACCGCGCGGAACTTTGGTATACTTTGCTTAAGAAAGCAATCGTGAAAAGAAAGAAGGAAATACAATGGCATCAGCATTGATCGTATACGCAAGTTTGACAGGAAATACCGAAGAAATCGCCGATATCGTCGCAGACCAATTGGAAGCATTGGGCGTGGACGTGGAAGTGAAAGAATGCACACAAGTCGCACCCGAGGACTTCTTGGAATATGACATGAACATCATCGCAACCTACACATACGGAACGGACGGCGACCTGCCCGACGAATTTATGGATTTCTATGAAGAGATGGAAGACGTCGATTTCACAGGCAAAATCGCTGGTGTCGTCGGCTCCGGGGACACATTCTACGAATACTACTGCAAGGCAGTCGATGATTTTGAGGAACAATTCAAAAAGTTCGGGGCAACAATCGGCGCAGATAATGTCAAAATCGATTTGAACGCCGAAGAAGAGGACATCGCCAACCTGCAGAAATTCTCTGATGCGATGGTAGCAGCGCTGAACAAATAAGCAATACAAAAGCAAGAGTCGGCATTCGGGAATCCCTGCAGTTGGCTCTTCTTTTTTACAACAGGAAGGAGGCGATTACATGGATGTCGGAATGGAATATGAAATACTGATGCTCCAGTTAGGGTCGTTGGCGCGCAAGCTGTTCAACGCCGAGGAGAATCTTTCGAAATACCAGGAAGCATTGGAAAAAGCCATTGCGGCGTTGGAAAAAGAAAACCGCGACCTCGAAAAGCTGCGCCACGATAGTTTTTCGAACACCTTGCTGAAGCTTTTCGGTAATTTCGACCGCCGCTATGACAAGGAATACCGCGAAATCATCGGCGCCAAAGTCGAGTTCGACAAGGCCTACGCGATGAAGATCGCTGCTGCGCGCAGGGTCAAGGAAGTCGAAGCGGACATCGAAGAGAAAAAACTGCGCCTGCGCAATATCAAGGAAGACGTGCTGCGCAATCATCCGGACATGAACAAGGTCGTCAGTGAACGCCAGCAGCAGATCCTCGCCCTCCAGCATGAATGGCGCGAGACGAACGAAGCCGAACAAGCCGGCCTGGCGGTGCTGGAAGCTCTCTCGGATATCATCAGCGGCCTCGACGCCGCCGACGCCATTTCGACCTGGGACCTGATCACCGACAGCAGCCTCATCCTCGATTTTCTGAAAAATGACAAGCTCGATGCCGCCGAAGCCTCACTGCTGCATCTCGAACAGACCGTCTATACCTTTGCCCGTGAGCTGCGCGACCTGGATTTCGTCTTCGAAAGCGATCTCGAGACCATCTCCTCCACCCAGCGCGCCCTGGACATTTTCTTCGACAGCCTCTTCTCCGATTGGGGAACAAAAGCCATTATCGAAAAGAATATTGAAAACCTGAAGAAGCTCCAAGACAGCACCGAAGACGTCATGGAAAGCCTGGCCGCGAAGAAACGCGAGCTGGAAACGACACTGGAAGTGTTGGCGGTTGAAGATGATAAGGTAGTGTGAGTATATGCGAAGAACCGAGTGGTCTGGGGACCCTCGGTTCCTTTTTTTATTTCGCGCGGGCGCGAAACTCGATACTTGCCGATAATTCGAAAATCAGTCGAATAGCTGGCGCTGCTTGGTTCTCAGGCGAACGTGGGATTATCGAAGGAAAGTACGTCCAGTTTGTACCAACTTCTACTTGACAAACTCTCACCGAAAAAAGGTATAAGGTATAAGGTATAAGCTGCACTTAGAAGAAAGAAGGGTCGCGTATGGCGCTTACCAACTTATACTATAGATAAACTCAAATTGAAATAATACAGAACGTCCGCTGGCAATAAATAGTACAAAAAAATATACTATAAGAAAAAAATGAATATGCTAATTGAGGACACACTGGTAAAATGAATTTAATATTTATTTACGAAAAAGGTGGGAATATGGGGGAAATGAGAAATTACCGAGCATATCTGTCAATATCAGCGAGTGGTCCTTTATTAAATGTAGATACAATGGAAATATTAAATGCTACACACACAGATATGAGACCCCGAGCGCTTGCGGAATTAGCTTATACAACTGCAGATGTGGATTTCCTTGAAGGAAATTGGGCCTCTATAAACTATGATACTGCACCAAAAGAGTTGCATTTAAGGCTTAAAAACCCGACTATTGAAGAATTCAGAATAGAAATGAGTCAAATTCAGAGTTGGTTTTCTCATTGCAATGATAAAGATGATTGGGATGGAGGCTGCATTACGTTTACCTATGCAGGTCATGGACGTGAAGCCGATGGAGCATTAGTATTAGAAGATGGAAATATTACGTGGGATTCATTTTTGAGCGAATTGTTGACTTTAGTTCCGGAAAATAATGGACATAGATTAAGAGTGATTATATTGCTTGATTCATGTTATTCAGGAAATTTTCTAACTGAATTACAGCACACTATGCGTGATGAATATTCCGATAAGTTTTCCCCGTACTATTCCGCTGCAGCATGTTTACATGATGAAGTTGCAAGAGAATTTAGATCATTAGGGCATGGATTATTTACATACTGTTTCTCAGTTAATGGTCTGACGCCAGAATCTATGGTTGCTGAAGCCATTCAGCCAGATAACACTTTTGGGCCGTCGCTCTCTTTAGTAAAGGGACCGTATGGGTGCTCTTTCTTGACTCAGGGTGCTCAAAATCCCATTGTAATTGATGGTGATGAAATGACGGTTTGTGGCGAACCAATTAATTTGTATGATACTCAAGATAATTTACTTTCCAAAGACGAGTTATACTCGCAAATGAGTGAAATTAGGGGTAGGTTCCGATATTTATTTAGTGGATTCACTTTTCCTGATGGAACGATATTCAGGAGTGATCAGATGACAAATGCTGATATCACTAATGATCTAATTATAAAAAAAGACCTTTTGAAATCAAGAAAAAATTTTGAATTAGATGGGACAATGAAAGAAGATGTTGAGAATAGTTTGGTTGATGATGGATTTTAGTGTGTAAGTTTTCTCCATGAAACCATAAACCTTTTAAAGAGAGAATGAGTAAATTAAATAAACTGTTCACTTTGAGGTTCCGAACACGTTTGTTATGTTTTTGTTAATTACACAAAATTCTAGAAGCGAAAAGGTTCAACATAGTCTGTTCTCCATTGAACACTCGCTCGTCGAAGGGCGGATGTCACCTACGCGCACAAATCCAATTTCCAACGAAGTTAGGTCTCGCTTGAGATTGGGTCGTGATGCCTTCTCCTCAGTTGAACGGGCTCTCACCTGAATTGCAGTTTCCGGTAATGTGCTTTTCTCCGAGCAGCGGGTCCTCGTCGGAAGTGACGAACCCTTACGATTTCCAACTCTGGAAAGGCCGGCTCTAACAGAAGAAAAGCGGTACCCGCTATCCTTTTTTGCTTCAAAAGGATGGCAGGTACCGCTTTTTAATTTAGTTTAAGTCTTCCCCGTTCATGGCGATGACTTTTTTGTACCAATGGAACGAGTCTTTGCGTTTGCGCTCGAGCGGTTCGTTTTGCGAAATGCATTCGTAGATTTTGAAGTCCGTAGGGTTGAAATTGCGGATTGTTTCTGCGTTGAATATGGCGATCACCTCTTTGCGTTTGGTAGTTTGAGTCTGTTTGTGGATACTTGCGTACGCTGTTTTTCTGATAGTCATCATTATACTGGATTAAGCCGATTTGAGGAAGGTAGCTTTGTTCGAGCTGTTCTGGGTGTCGTCACATCAATGGCGAGATGCGTTCCGCATGGCCTTGATTTTCACCCATGCGCCAGTTGATTTTTTTTGCGTACAACTCCAATTTTTCTCTGCGTGTGCAATACCTATCATAATCTCCGAATCTAAACCAAATAAAAGAAGCCACTTCAATTGAACGAAGCAGCTCCTCCTGTTTAAAACTATTTCTGCTGATTGTGTGAATCCTTATTCATAAAAATCGCTTGTATTGCCGTATTTTTCATCCAAGCTGCCACTGAACCAACGGCCGTTCAGGACTTTGGAAAGTAAGGCTGCTTTTTCTTCTTGGCTGATCGTTGTGTCTGCATCTATGGCGTTAAGGATGTCTTCGTAAGTGAAATTGTTTTGTCCGATTTCTGCCGTTGCGTTTGACTGATCTGCATTCAGGAATAAGATATCTCTATTTTCTTCTGTCCACTCTGTCCATTCAGGAAGTGTGTCACTATTTGGATCTCCATTTTTGATTAACTGATAGATATAACTCTGGAACCATTCACTAAGCTCGATGGCACCTTCTGATGCGTAGGCATCGCCGACTAGACCTGCATAGTTCTGGTTATCGGTATCTAGCAATGGCACAAATACGCCGTGGAATGATCCAAATTTAGCCATATCTTCACCAACCACAGCCGCATCTTCTCCGAAGTTGATTTCCATTCCGTAGATCGGTGCATCATATTGTTTGTTCATCTTTTCAGCTGATTCTTCCAAATTGAATAAGCTGTACAATTGTCCACCATATTGGTTTACAAAGTCGTATTGGGCTGCAATATTTTCGTCTGTATCGATTGAACCATCCGCAATGTACTTCCCAAAGTATGGGTCAAAACGTCCAAATAAAGAGAATTCATTTCCTCCTGTCAGCATCAATAACGGTACTGCATTGTAGTTTTCTGTAGCAAATCCTTCTTCAGGTATCACAGTGCCATCATTGTACAAATGGGGGAAGACGCTCATTCTGATGCCGGCGTTACCCATTAAACTCACAAGACGATCGCCTTCTAGTCCCAACAAATAATCTTTGACTTCTGGATTATCCTCCAGAAGCCATTCACGGGCTTCTTCTTCAGTCCCTTTCAGGCCATCTTCTACTACGAGTGGTGCAATTGCCTGCGCAAATACTTCTTGGCTATTGTCTTCATCCGCGATTGTCATGCCTCCGCTAAATGAAATAGCTTTATCAAATTTACCTTCGAATAATGGAGAAATCAACATTGCCATCACATCTCGACCACCTGCAGAAAAACCGGAAACCGTTATGTTTTTGCTGTCTCCACCGAAATTCTCGATGTTTTCACGAATCCAGTCAAGTGATTTTGCTAGATCCAACATGGTATAATTTCCAGAATTCTCTTCTTTTGTTCCAGTCTTCAAAGCGGGTAGTGGATTGAATCCTAACGCACCCAAGCGGTAGTTTACGGACACGACGATTGCATCCTGATTGCGTGCAAAAGATGCTCCTGAGATTTCCTGTGCCTTTCCAGTCTGGTTATTTCCGCCATGTATGAAGACCAACACCGGTAAATCTTCCTTCTCATTTTCTGGTCGGTAGATATCCAAGTTCAGGGCACTTTCTGAACCGACTACTCCATCAGCACTCAGTTGAAGAGCTACATCACCTGGTTCTGTTGTATCCAATATATCGGACCATTCCTCAGGATCAGTCGGTGCTTGCCATCGATTTTCTCCCGAGGTATCTCCCCCATAAGGCACGCCTAACCATTTATAGACACCGTCTTCACTTACCCCCTGTACCTTTCCGAACTCCGTTTCACGAATGATTGCCTCGTTAGACTTTTCTGAAACCTCCGTTTGTTGAACGTCACCCGTCGAACTTGTATCCGCTGTCATTCCGTCGTTCGAATTACACCCACTTAACACAAAACTTAACAGTGCGACACTTAACCCCATCCTGAATCGATCTCTTCTCATTTCTTTTTCCTCCTTAAAATAAAAAAATACCTAAACTCATCCCGAGAAATTCTCGAAATAAATTTAGGTTATGCCCCTTACGGGTAACATTCCTGTGCTTATATTGTATTATAACACGATATCAACAAAAAGCAATAGCGCTTACATTGTTTTTGAAACCAGCAACTATCAAAGCCAGTCTCTACCAAGAAGATTCACAATCCGCTGTCAGACTTTTTTCAGTTATCATTTGTCAGAGCAACTCGCTTTCCTTTAGTCCAAATGAAGTCAGTTTTTTTTCGATATGCCTCTTTTTTGCATACCGCAGCAAGGTGGAGTAATTGATATTGTATTTTTCACGGGCATTTGTGACGACAGTTCTCACTTCAGATTCGCCAATCGGCAATATGATGGGTTCATTGATGATGAGATCGACCAACAGTTTTTCCAGCTTCGGCAAGTGGTAATTGCCTTCAACTCGATTCAGGGGGGCATCTACATACAGGCGATTGACGATGATGTTTTCCTCGCGGGGCGATATATAGATGTCATATATCCCATTATCCGGACTGAGATAGACATTTGGATACTGTTCTTTCACAAAATGAAAAACGGAATGCTGCGCATCTGCATCCACTTCCAAAATGATATTTCGCGACTGGTACACATGCTCCGTGAGATCCGACAGCCATTCCGTAGGATATATGGAAAAATTGACATAAGGATACTTGTCTTGGATTGCCTGAGCCAGATTCTGCATCTTTTCAGTTTGCTCCGGCAGGAACGCTTTTTTACCTTGCAAAGCATACATTCCCCTCTTCGGAGTGTAAATGACGCCCGCTTGCTTCAAATGATAAATACGCCAACGCAAGGTAGTAACTTTTATATCCGGTTCAAAAGTTTGGTAAAATTCCAGAAGTTGTTGCGTCGAAACCGGCTGATTTTGTTTAAAGAAGCCTTCCAATTCAGATAATTTAAATGCAGAAGACATTTTGGCTTCCCCTTCCATCTAATAATTGGGTCAAAACTCAGAATTGACCCGTTTATTAGATTTTAGCACAACCCAACAATTGGGTCAAAATTACGTTTTGACCCAATTGTTGGATTCAGTACTGCGGGGTGGTTTTGGTGTTCTCCGGTGAAGGATCTCTCATCGGAGTTGCGGTTCCCGGTAATCGTCTCTCCTCCTGTAGGCGAACGCTGGCCGGAGCTGGGGTGGTTTGGGTCAGCAATTCCTCCGGCCAGCCACACCTTACCGGAGGTGGCAGCCATCCTGCGCGCCCCAGCTCCGGCGTAACGGGCACCCACCCATTTCCGCAACAAATTTATTCATTTTTTAAAATGATATTGCATTTCCGGCGTATTTATGCGAATATAGTCATTGTAATCGATTTTATATCAATTACAGGAGCCCTTGTGGTTCCAGCTTCTGTTTAATCCCCCCAAGGTTAAATAGACAAAGCTCAGCTTCGGCTGAGTTTTTTTGCGTTCTGGGGTCAATTTAGCGCAAATAGTCGGGAGACTTATCTATTCTCTAGAGATAAGTTGTGCTATGATAGTGCAAGTACGTTTTAAAATATAGGAGTGAATACACATGGTATTACCGAATTTCGAGGAAAATCTGCAAAAATACGCCAAACTGTTGGTCTCGAAGGGGATCAACGTGCAAAAAGGCCACACAATCGTCGTCAACATCGACGTCGAGCAGGCACCGTTCGCGCGTCTGTTGACGAAGGAAGCCTACGCGTTGGGCGCCGAGGAAGTCATCGTCAAGTGGACCGACGATTTCGTCACCCGCGAAACCTACCTGCACACGTCCGAAGAGCGCATGACGAACGTTCCGCAGTACAAGATTGATGAAAGTCTCGACATGATCGAAAAGAAAGCCAGCCGCCTATCGGTACGCTCGGCCGATCCGGATGCGCTGAACGGCGTCGACGGCAAGAAGCTGGCTGCTGTCCAAAAAGCCAACAACGTCGCCTTCGATACGCAACGCATCGCTACCCAAGCCAACAAAGTGAGCTGGACCGTCGCTGCCGCAGCCGGCGCGAAATGGGCGGCCAAAGTCTTCCCGGATTTGGCGACGGAAGAGGAACAGGTCGATGCTTTGTGGAACGAAATCTTCAAGACTTGCCGCGTCTACGAAGCCGATCCTGTGGCTGCCTGGGATGCGCATGAAGCGCGCTTGCTGTCGAAAGCCGATGTGCTGAACGCCGAGCAATTCGATGCGCTGCATTACACGGCCGCGAACGGCACCGATCTGATCGTCGGGATGCCTGAGAACCACATCTGGGAAAGCGCGGGCAGCGTGAACGCGCAGAACGAGAAGTTCATCGCCAACATGCCGACTGAGGAAGTCTTCAGCGCGCCTGATTTCCGCCGCATCGACGGCATCGTCAAATCAACGAAACCGTTGAGCTACGCCGGCAACATCATCGACGGCATGACGTTCCGCTTCGCGGGCGGCCAAGTGACCGAAGTGACCGCCGAAAAAGGCGAAGAAACGATCCGCCGCCTGGTCGAAGAAAACGACGGCGGCCGCAGCCTCGGCGAAGTCGCCCTGGTTCCGGATCCATCACCGATTTCCCAATCCGGCATCGTCTTCTTCAACACACTGTTCGACGAAAATGCTTCGAACCACTTGGCGCTGGGCTCGGCTTACGCATCAAGTGTTGTTGGGGGTACCGAAATGACCCAAGAAGAGCTGGCTGCAGCCGGCCTGAACCGCTCGACTACGCACGTGGACTTCATGATCGGCTCTGCTGATATGAATATCGACGGAATCCGCAAGGACGGATCGGTGATGCCGATCTTCCGCAATGGGGATTGGGCGTTTTAAGAGTTAGTTGTTAGTTTGATCGATTGGCCTCCCGGGGACGGGAGGCTTTTTGTGTTTGTGGGGGCGGGTTCGCCGGAGCAGATGCCTTCGAGGAGGCGTCAGCTCCGGTAAGGATCCGCTCACCGTTGATGCGCGTGCCGCATAGCTATCAGCTCCGGCCAACATTCCTTCACAGGAGGACAGCTATTACCGGAAACCGCTACTCCGGCGAGTGGAGCTTTCGCCGGAGGTAATGGCGCCACAACCTATTCTACGGTTAAGACCCTGCTTGCCGGAGATGGTGCCCGTAAGCGTTCGGCAGCTCCGATAAGGACGCGCTCACCGTTGAAGAGCGTGCCGCAAATCTGCTAGCTCCGGCTAACATTCGCCCGCAGGAGGAAAGACTATTACCGGAAGCCCAACTCCGGTGAGAAGCCCGTTCACCGGAGAAAAGTCCTAGCTCCCGTAAAGGTTGTCCTTGCCGGAGTAGGCGCTCGGCCGAGATTGGCCACCTCCGCCCAGCGCTTGTTCGCGGGAGGATAGCCTCCGCATCCACGCCCAGCTCCGGCTAACATTCCTTAACAGGAGAAAGACTATTACCGGAAACCACTGCTCCGGTGAGCGACCCTTTCGCCGGAGGTAACGGCACTACACCCTGTCCTACGGTTAAGACCCTGCTTGCCGGAGCTAGCGCTCGGAAACGTTCGCCAGCTCCGATGAGGACGCGCTCTCCGTAGAAGCGCATGCAGCAAATCTGCCAGCTCCGGCTAACATTCCTTCGCAGGAGGACAGCTATTACCGGAAACCCCTACTCCGGCGAGCGGTCCTTTCGCCGGTGGTAATGGCGCCGTTTTCTCATTATTAAGAATTCGTAACGGTACGGTACTTTTCTTTCGTTCTGTTTTTGGATGGGCTATAATGTGGGTAGAGAATGGGACAAGTTTTCACGAAAGCAGGGTGTTTATCGTGGTCGATCGAAAGAAACGGATGGAACAGTTCGAGGAGGTTTCACAGGCGGTGGAACCGGAAAAACCGTCTAGCATGAGTTGGCTGTATATTTTCGGGGCCGTTGTACTGATTTTTGGCCTTACTCTGCTCTTCCAACAAATGAGCGGTACGACGGATGGCGAAGTCCGGCCGGCCGATATTGAGAGTTTGCAGGCGGAAATCGCTGAGCTTAGAGGGACGGTCTCGGATTTGGAAGCGCGCATCGAGGCGTTGGAAAATGAATGAGGCCAGAATGTGATGAACCCCGGGTAGAAATCGAGCATTCAGAGAACTAACACTAAGCGGACGCTTTTTGTCCGTATGTGATAATCAGCTTAGGCACAGATTTCTGGGAGTCAGCACACGTTTTAGAGGGCAGCTGATTGGCTGCCTTTTTTGGATTTTCGCCAACATTTGCTGACTCGAGGAATTTTTTTCAACTGGATGTAGAAATTGCACGCATTAAGTGATACAATGAATAGTGTTCTGTTGGTCCTATAGCTCAGCGGATAGAGCACTCGTTTCCTAAACGAGGTGTCGGAAGTTCAATTCTTCTTAGGACCGTCATATGAATAAAAAAAAACGAACTTCCGACAATTTTTTATGTTGTCGGAAGTTCTGTTTGTTTTGGCGTTGATTCTTTTTTCGCTTCAGTGTGGTCGTCGGAAGTTAGGCATACTTTTCTTCTTGAATCGCCGACTGATGCGGGCGGTGTCGGCTGTTCGGCGTCTTTCGTTTGACGTTCAGCAAACTGATTCAGCTTTCGTCGACTGTTCAGCGTCCTTCACTATGCGTTCAGCAAACTGATTCAGCGGTCGTCGACTGTTCGTCGTCCTTCGCTTTGCGTTCAGCAAACTGATTCGGCTTTCGTCAGCTGTTCGTCACCGTTCACTTTGCGTTCGACCGACGCCGATCAAACAATAAAAAATCGGATATCCTTCGCGGGTATCCGATTTTTTTGCGTATAGTATAAGTGTTGGATCAATTCTTAATGGAAGATAGCGAAGCTGGCGGATCGGAAGCAAAAAAATCCGGCTACCCATTTGATCTGGATAGCCGGATTTTTATGGTTTCTGGACGGATGGTAAAACACCTATTCGGTTTGCTAAAGCGGAGCTCCCTATTCATGTACCGAAATCTCTAGCTGTAGCGGATGTTTGAATCCCTCTTCCAAATAATATGCAAGTTCCTTTTCTAATTCGCCCAACAGTTTTGTGTCTTCGATGGCATGTAATATGGCGTAAGCCTTCTCGATGTACTCGGAGCTTTCTTTTGATTCTGCCGTTTTTTGCAGGATAATCCCTTTTCTGGAATAAGCAATCGCCAGTTGGTTGTACTTTTGATATTTTTTGCATAAAGGTATCACTTTTTCCAAGTAGTCGAGCGCTTCAGAATATTGTTGATTATAGATCAGCAAGATAGCCAAATTAATATTCACATTGACCAAAGTAACTTCAGCTTCCTTCATACTGTGGTAAGGTTCCAATTGTTTGCTTACTCTTTTACCAATGTTCACGGCAACCTCACTCGGGAAAATAAACAGAATGTAGTTTATCAAGCGGATATCCAATAAATACCACTTATCAAATTTATCCATACGCTCCCAAATTTTTTTGGCAAAGAATTGTGCCTCCTCAACATTTTGGGTTGTATTCAAAATGATTAGGCTTTCGCATGCATAAAAAAGGTCTCTTATCAAATAGTCTTCATCTTCTTGTAAATAGGCACTTATCTCATCCCGAAGCAACTTCAGATCATCAAAATGATTAAAATTCACCGATAAAAATTCATTGATTATTTTTTCCTTTGTGGTCAAACTTTCCTTATTCAGAATGTAACGGAACTCATCCACCGAAATATTCAGTTTTTCCAGGATTGCCAACCATTTTCGAAAAGTCGGTTCTATTTCGTTTCTTTCTACTTTTGAGTAGGCAGACTGCCCCATTATGCCTTCTGCCACGTATTGTTGGGAATATCCTCTATCTATCCTGATCTCTTTCAGGACGTCGCCAAAGTCTTTCGCCATATTTCCACCTTCCTTTTTTATAGTATTATACGACTAATTGGTTCAAAATGCATTTTTCTCATTTATAATGTGACTATGAAAGAAAATATTTTGTAGAAACGGGGTAGCTGTCATGAAAAAATTTATGGTTTTGTCCTTGGTTTTAGGAATTATCGGTAGTACTGGTTTTATTGTAAAGGAAACAACTGCTGATGCCAATAAAGATGTTCAACATGAACAAGTAGCAAAAGCACCAGCAAAATATTCCACTAATATGCTTTGGTTTATGGGATAAGTAAAGTTATTCAACAAACTTTTACTTACAAATCTAATACAGGCAACATCGGACTTCCCGGAAAAAGGAAAAGCAGGTCAGGACGCGTGTCCTAACCTGCCTACTGCCTAAAGCAGTTGATTTATCCACTTATTTTTCCGGCAAACCCATAAAATATAGTAACTACGGGTAAAACAGTCTGGGGCCGGATTCGGACTCCGGCCCCAGACTGTTCGCAGCTGTTTAATTCCTTCAGCGTCTTTTCCGCTAAGCCCATCAGCTCAAACCTACAAAGTGTAGCGAGGAATTCATATTCGTTCATTCAAAAAGGTGAAGTATGTATTGCGATCAATTATTAAAACGGGATGGGGTACTGCGGGGAGGCTTTCGGCTACTGGATAGACAGAAAAGAGACTTCAGGCTGCTCCTTTAGTGATCGGTTGATATAAACCTACCTCCAGCGATTGCTTAAAATATGTTGTACAATTGACGTTGTACCATTGCGATTCAAACAAAAGTTGTTTCCAAAAGTAAGAGCTCTCTTACTAAGGTAAGTATAGCACCACTACGCGATCTTTTCTATTTGTTTTTTAATGTCCAAAAAACAACGAAATTTCAGCCAATATTGAACACTATGAAATAACAAGCAAAACTAAACATTGCTGTGGCAACAAAATTTGATTAGTTTATCAAATTTACTTACTGCATAGTTAGGAAAACACCAACCAGAATATTATCCGAATGACTGAAGGAAGCTCAACTTCCTTATATTCGCGCGAGAAAAAATACAATATTGTATTTTGCGGGATTACCCTATTTTTGTCGCATCTTGACGGTCTTTTTGGGAAAAAGCGCACAAACTTTATACAGAATTACCAAAAATGTTGCCATGTATCGGGAAAGGTCAAACTATTGTTTTTTACGCAATATATACTTAATATTTTTATAACTGCCTCTTCCCGAATATTTGGATCTGTTTAGGCAATACTCGAACCCCGTTTTGAAAGCGCACCCAAAACCCGAAATGTTTTTCTTCTGATTTAGTTAAAATACGCAGCCGTCAGCGGCACCCGATCGTTTCCGGGCGCCGCTGACGGCCTACTTTTGTTTGTTTTCGCTCGCTAAAATATTCCGCTTCTCGAAAGAGGGCCAGCTGCACGGGTTAGCCCTTCGAAATTGTCGAATAGGTGAGGAACATTCGATTATTTGCTTCCGCATCGGGCCGAGATTGTCGAATGTCAAGAAACATTCGGCAATTTGCTTCCGCATCGCACTGGAATTGTCGAATGCGCGAGCGGCATCCGACAATCTCGGCCCCGCAGTCAAAAAAAGCGAGAATGCAGTTTGCATCCTCGTTTTTTTACAGTTGTCAGGTCGCTTAAGTTAATGACATTGAACGAACCCGTTCCGCTATTCTTATTATAGAATCGTGTCGCCTTCGCCATAAGAGCTGCGGCCAGCTTCGATGATGCCTTGGTTGCTATCGCCGTTGTAGATGGAGTTTTTGACCAATACATAATCGCACTTACGGATAGCAGAAATATCTCTTCCGCCCGCGTAAGAAATCGAGGACTGCAGATCTTCGCGCATTTCGTTCAAGGTGTCGGCGATTGTGCCGCGGTAAGGCGTCAAAATCTTTTTGCCTTCTACGTTCTTGCGTTGACCTTTTTGGTATTCGGACGCACTGCCGAAGTACTCTTTGTACAAACGGCCGTTGATTTCCTTCGTTTCGCCCGGTGACTCATCGTGTCCGGCCAATAACGAGCCGACCATGACCATTGTTGCACCAAAGCGGATCGATTTAGCGATATCTCCGTTGGTACGCACGCCGCCATCAGCGATGATCGGTTTGCTTGCAGCTTTCGCACACCAGCTTACCGCCGCCAATTGCCAGCCGCCTGTACCGAAACCAGTCTTGATTTTGGTCGTGCAGACTTTACCAGGTCCGATTCCCACTTTTGTAGCATCGGCTCCGGCATTTTCCAATTCACGGACGCCTTCAGGAGTGCCCACGTTACCGGCAATCAGGAATGTTTCCGGCATCACTGCTTTGACGTGTTTGATCA
This sequence comes from Trichococcus sp., assembly GCF_055118575.1. Lineage (NCBI taxonomy): Bacteria > Bacillati > Bacillota > Bacilli > Lactobacillales > Carnobacteriaceae > Trichococcus > Trichococcus sp. Next base: position 17,770 of record NZ_JBSQPW010000026.1, read on the forward strand.
TACGGATGACTTCATCGGAATGACCATGCGCCACGTCGATCGTTGTATATTCAGGAACGGCTTTTTTAGCCGCCAATTCATTCACGAAATCAAATTCTGCCGCTTTGATCCCCAAACTGATCGAAGCAAACAAACCTTTTTCATGCATGTGTTGGATGAACGGCAAACGGCTCGCCTCATCGAAACGGTGCATGATGTAGAAATAACCTTCTCTGGCTAATTTTTCAGCAAGTTCCTCATCCAGAATCGTCTGCATATTCGCAGGCACCACCGGCAATTTGAACGTGCGGCCACCAAGCGCGACAGTCGTATCGCATTCAGAACGGCTCTGCACAACACTCTTATTCGGAATTAATTGTACGTCTTCATAATCAAAAATTTTCATTTCTATTTCCCTCTTTCTGTTTTTCGTTGTTCACCACAGGCTTATTGAACTTATAACGAACAACGTCTCAGTTTTGTCTTAATCAGAACTGCATAATCGGAATATTTATATTCTGTCAAAATTCAATTTAAATCCTTCAAGGTAATGGACAGTATCACTACGCACGGTGTTGTTAGAACGGGTATAAAAAATAAATCGGCTATTTACGCGAAAAGGAGATGAAAAACAATGAAGCTGAAGGGCATAAAAATTAAATTGCACCCTACTGAAAGTCAGAAAGCATTCATCGATAAGAACCTCTCATTGAATCGTTTCGTCTGGAACAAGCTGCTCGGTATGCAACAGGATCGTTTTGAAAATGGGGGCGACTATGTAAATGCTTATGGCATGCACTATTTGATGAAAGCCCTCAAAATCGAATTTCCATTCCTGAAAGAAGCTGAAAGCACCAGCCTTGAGTACACGTCAGATGATCTGGATGACGCATTTACCCGTTTTTTCACGAAACAAAATAATCACCCTCGCTTCAAATCACGTAAACACCCAAAGAACACTTACAAGTCGAAATGCATCAACCACAACATAATGGTAGTCGATACCCATTACCTCAAATTGCCGAAACTTGGTTTGGTAAAGTTCTTTGGCGGACATCGCATCCAAGATAAAATTAAAAGCGCCACAATTCGCAGAGAATTAAATGGTTCCTATACAGCAACCATCCACGTCGAACACGAACCTAAGGTGTTCGAAAAGACCGGAAATGTGATTGGAATTGATTTAGGCCTTGCTGATCTGGTTATCCAGTCGGACGGATTCAAACTCAAAAACAAACAATTTGAACGTTCTTTGGCGAAGAATAGACGACAGTGGGAACGAAAGTTTGCTCGTCGTCGCACTCAGGCACTCGCTAAAATCGAAGAAGCAAAAGCTCAGGGAATCGATCTTAAACTTTCGGACTTCAAGAATTTGCACAAAGCCAAGGAACATATTGCCCGTATCAGCAAAAAAATTGCGAACCAACGGGCAAATTATCTGCAACAGTATACGACCAGTTTGGTTCGGAGATTCGATCTCATAGCAATGGAAAATCTGTCAACCATAAAACTTATGCAGAATCATCATTTGGCACGCTCTATTGCCGATGCTTCTTGGGCGAAAATCAAGTCCATGCTAACTTATAAATGTGATTGGTACGGGAAAGAACTTATTTTGGTGGATGCTCGCTACACAAGCCAAATTTGTTCCCATTGTGGAGAAAACACCGGTAAAAAACCACTTCATATTCGTAGGTTTGACTGCCCACATTGTCATTCTGTAGATATTGATAGAGATGTCAATGCAGCAATCAACATTCTGAACAAAGCGTTGGCTTAACGTTAAAAGCAAAAGTTAGGAATGAGCTTTGGTTAAAAGTCGTAACCTCTGTCGGTTTGAAAATATTCAAACTGATAAGTCAGCGATGTTCCCAGAAGCTCGGGCATTCATTGACGAGTAGTTCCCGTTAGTGCACAATTCCATTTAGGAATCACTTTACCCAGATAAAGACACAAAAACAAAAAATATTCTCTATCGTAAAGTCCCAATAGTAAGTTACACTACTGCCACACGTTTGTCAAAGATTAATTGGTGATGAAACGTTCGGATTTCTGATCCGCATCACAAAAAGCTGACGGATGGCGCATCCCAGTATGGTTCCGTGCATCCCCATCAACGATAAAAAGACAGCAGTTCCTGGAGCGGCCCGCGATCACGAAAGTCCTTCAGATGGACGACATGGAACGGATGCGTCACTACGAAGCGCCGGATCGGAATCTCCTTCAGCGTCCCCTCCTCCAGCTCCTTTTCGACCGAGATGCGGTAGAGGAAGGCAATGCCGCGGTTCTCCGCCACCAACTGCTTGATCGGGCCGATGCCGCCGACGACGGTCGCTCGTCCGAAGCTGCTGAGGTTCGCTCCCTCTTTCAGGAGAGCATTTTCCAGAATCCGCCGCGAACCGGAGCCTTCCTCGCGGACAAACAGGTGCTCGCTGAAGAGCGCCGCCAACTCCTGTTCGCTGCGCCACAACGGGCTGGCAGCCGCACAGACGCCGATGAACGGCTCATCGGACAGTTTTTCGAAACCGAGTTGGCTCTGGTTGAAGTCGCCTTCGATCAGCGCGAAATCGATTTTCCCCTTCTGGATCAAGCCGGTAAGCGTGGCAGTATTGTCGACGATCATCGACAAATGATGGCGCGGATGCTGCTCCAAGTAGCGCCCGATCAGTCCCGGCATGACGTACTCGCCGATCGTCAGCGTCGCCCCGAAAGACAGCATCGGTGCATCGTCTTGCTGCAGCAGATGTGTGCGGATCCTCTCCACATCGCGGTTCAGCAGCGACAACTGTTCCTCCAGATAGCGCCCCTTTTCCGTGACCAGCAGCTGCTTACCTTCAAAGCGGAACAGCTGGACGCCCAGCTCCTCCTGCAGATGCTGGATGTGCTGGGTGACGGCCGGTTGCGTGATGTTCAATTTCTTGGCGGCTTTCGTGTAGCTACCCTCCTCGATCAGCGTGAGAAATGTTTTGTAGCGGTAATCCAACATGAGCGACGCCTCCCATTATTTTTACTTATACCTGCATAATAAATCATTATTTTTATTTATGCAAAAAGTCGGGTAAAATGGATTACTGTAATGGAACATTTAAGGAGGTTATTAGCACTCATGAAAATAAATGCACTCAAAAAAGAACTCGACGGCGTGCTGCCCGGCCTCGCCGTCAGCATCCTCATCTCCTTGGCCAGCCAATTTTTGGCTCGCTTCCTGCCAACTTTGGGCGCCGCGCTCATCGCCATCCTCCTGGGGATGCTGCTGGGCAACACGCTTTTGAACCGGCCGGAACTGGGCCAAGGCACGAAATTTTCCGAGAAAAGGCTCTTGGAATACGCCATTGTCCTGAACGGGCTTATTCTTGATTTCCAGGTACTGAAGTCGGCTGGGATCAAGGGCTTCGTCTTTGTTGTGCTGCAGATGGGGCTGACGATTTTCGTCACCTACAATCTCGGCAAATACTTTGGCTTCGGCAAACGCTTCTCGCTCCTGATGGGTGCCGGCAACGCAGTCTGCGGTTCCTCGGCCATCGGCACCGTTTCGCCGATCGTCCAGGCCGACAACAAAGAAAAAGGCATCTCGATCACCATCGTCAACCTGACCGGTACCGCACTGATGATCCTGCTGCCGGTTCTGGGCGCCATTCTGTACGGCAGCGACACCCTGCGCACCTCCGCCCTGATCGGCGGCACCGTCCAATCCGTCGGCCAAGTCGTCGCTGCCGCCAAGCTCGTCAATGACGACGTCGTCACGCTGGCGACCGTCTTCAAGCTGATGCGCGTGCTTTTGATCATCGGCGTCGCTGTGTTGTATGGGCGCATGAATATAAATGAAGGAGAATCTTTGTTCACGCGCAAAAAGCGCGCGGGGATTGACGAAGGATCGGTCACCGGAGCGGGAGCGTCCGCCAGCCCGGCCGCCGTCTCCTACGGCGTCCCCTGGTTCCTTACCGGCTTCGTCGTCTTCTTCCTGATCCGCAGCTTCATCGGTGTCCCCGACAGCGTCCTGATCGGCTCAAAAGCGATCAGCACCCAATTCGAAGTCGCCGCCCTAGCCGCAATCGGCATGCGCGTCAAATTCGCCGACATCATCAAAGAAGGCCCCAAAGCCATGCTTTACGGGTTGACCGTCGGCGCAGTACAGGTCGTTATGGCCGTTGCGCTGATACGGGTATTTTTCGGATAATAGCGCCAAAAAGCATCGGTTCCTGTGGGAGCCGATGCCTTTTTCTTTGATATTGCGCGTTTGTCGGGTGTTTTGCGGTTTTCGGCATCCGTTCAGTCGACAGCTGCGGGAAATCTCGGGTAAACAGTTTACCATCCTGGGCTGACACCCGACAGAAGAGCAATCTGTAAGGTGTTTTGTGGTTTTCGTAACTTTTCAGTCGACAACTGCATCCGCTCTCGGGTGTTCAGCATCTTCTGATCTTCGTTTAGTCGACAATCTTAATCCTCAAGGTTTATTCCCAACCGTCGTCCTCGTCCACGACAAGTTCTTCTTCATCATCAACATTCCGTACTTCTTTGTCTGAGTATGTTTTTACATTTTCTTCTGCCAGCCTCTCCGCAACAATCAAATTTGCGCGTTCTTCATCAATTTCATCCCATTCCATCATTAGTACCACCTCGCTATTCTTTTCCAGGATTACATTGAATTCCGTTCCCATTGTTTCTTTCTGCCCGAATTTTGTACACAAGCCCCAACACCTGCACGGCGATGATCGGGGTCATCGCGACGAGGGCGATCATGCCGAAGCTTTCGGAGACGAGGTTGTTTCCGTCCATCGCGCTGGCGGCTCCTTGGACGAAGGAAAGGATAAAGGTCGCGGTCATCGGTCCGGAAGCGACGCCGCCGGAATCGAAGGCGATGCCGACGAACATTCTCGGTACGAAAAAAGTCAGTGTCAGCGCGATGAGGTAGCCGGGCAACAGGTAGTGCCATAGCTGGATCTGAGGGAATACGATCCGCAGCATCGCCAAGGCGACGGCCGTACCGATCCCCAAGGAAAGAACGGCTTTGACCGCGTTCCTATTGACGGCGCCGTTCGTAATGTCCTCGATTTGATGCGTCAGGACATGGACGGCCGGTTCCGCCAAGACGGTGACCAAACCTAGCACGAAGCCGATCACAAGCAAATACAGCTTATTATCCAAAGAGGCGACGTTGAAACCGATCGTCCTTCCGACTTCCATGAAGCCGGCTTGGGCGCCGAGGAGGAACAGGAAGAGGCCGATGTAGGTCAGCAGCAGGCCGTAGAGGATCCACGAGATGTTTCGGCGCGAGAGGCGGAAGGAATAGCGCTGCATCAGGAGAAAAATGAGCGTGATCGGCAGCAGCGCGAGCAGGACTTCTTCGGCCACGATCGGGATTTTTTCGAGGAACGGCGCCAGCAGGCTGGCTGTTTTCAGGTCATCGATAGGAGTGTCCGGCGCCGTGACAGCGCCGGCCGCGAAGAGATCCATCAGGAGGATGGCGATGATCGGTCCGACCGAGACGACGCCGATCAGCCCGAAGCCTTCGGTGTTGGCGGCGAGGTTGTCCTTGCGCAGCAACGTGACCCCCAGCGCCATCGACATGATGAACGGGACCGTCATGGCGCCGGTCGTCGCGCCGGATGCATCGAAGGCGATGGCGAGGAATTCGTCGGATGCGCTCAGGGTGAGGAGAAATACGACGGCGTACAGCCCGATCAGCAGCTTGTGGAGGACGATGTTGCGGACGATCCGGATCAGGCCGAGTGCCAGCAGGGCGGCGATGCCGATCGATACGACGAGGATGATGCTCCATTTTCCGACAGCGCCTGCCGTCAAACGTTCGACTTGCCCGGCCAGGATGTGCAGGTCCGGTTCCGCAATGGAAATGATGAACCCGAGGGCCAGACCGGCACCGGCCAAGAAGATGAGGTTGGCGGTCTTGGAGAAGGTCCGGCCCATCGCTTTGCCGATCATGCTGATACTGAAATCGATGCCGTGCAGGAAAATGGAAAGTCCGGCGGTGATACAGAAGGCGCCCAGCAGAAATCGTTCGAGCTGCAATGCGGTCAGCGGCGTCAGCGTGGCATGCAGCAACAGGACGATTGCGACGATGGGCAGGACCGCCTGCAGCACTTCCCGGATTTTTGACAAGAACAGTTTCATCGAAATCCCTCCTCTCCCCAAAGGACGTGCAAAAAAGCTGATTCGGAGCGTTCACGCTTTATTCGTTGCTGCTATTTCATTTATGAAAGCGACGATATCCCTTGCAATCAATGCGGGTTCTTCCCAATAGAGCATGTGGCCCGATCCGGGATGCGTGATGAGCTTGGATCCTTTGATCGCTTCAGCGAGCGCGAGTTGGTCCTCATACGTAATGATGGAATCCCGATCGCCCCAGACGATGAGCGTGGGAACTTGGATTTTGGCGAGCTCGCCGGGAAAGGTTTCTTCAAACAGGCCGTTGCCGGTTTCAACCCATACGCGCGCGGGCGCCTTCAGGTTTTCGGCGATCATGCTGGCCAAGGCTTCCGCAGACGCCGGGCGGGAGAGGATGCTCTCCGCAAAGCTTTTCACGAATCCGGGATCGATCGGATTCTTCAGCTCCGCAAACGGATTCGGCCTCGTTGCCAGCGTGGCGGGCGAGCCCAACAGGATCAGCCCAGCCGTCCGTTCCGGATGGGTTGCGGCAAAATTGCGGGCCGCGAAACCTCCGCTTGAAGCCCCGGCAATGATCGCTTTCGGAATTTGCAGTGCCTCCATGAACAGCCGCAGATCCTCCACGAAATCGAGGGTGCGGTAACCGGTCACTGGCCGGTCCGAATCGCCGTGTCCGCGTTGGCTCAGGGCATATACGTGGACGCTCTCCGGGAGTTCCACAAGCAGCGGTTCGAAGATGCGCCAAGAATCCGCGATGCCGTGCAACAGGATGAGCGGCGTACCGCGATCTGCGCCCTGTTCGGCGTAGCTCAGGCGCATGCCGTTCTTCAGTTCGGCATGCTTTGCGATTAGGTCCATTGGGCACTTCCTTTCAATAAAATACTTTTGATGCACTTGCTTGGGTTTCTTTCAACTCCATTATAAGTCCGTCTGATTCAGTGCGCTAATTTTAGGTCATCATCCAGAATGATTATTAACGATTTGGAAAGTACCCCACTGCCTAATTTCAGCGAATGCAAATCCCATTCCGTATCATATCATTTGCATCTGCTACTCCATTGGGCGCACAATAAAGGTGAAGAATACCAAATTCCTGCGGATGTCTTCCGCAACTATCCTGGTCCTTTTCGTATGTCCTCAAGCAAAGGTTGTGGAAAAAATGATGTATGTGATCGTCTGCCTTGTTGCCCTCGGCGCATCTTTTTTGACGCTTTTCTCCGGATTCGGGCTGAGCACGCTGCTGATGCCGGCATTCGCGCTCTTTTTTCCGTTGGAAGCGGCTATAGCCATGACGGCGGTCGTCCATCTGGCGAACAATGTCTTTAAGCTTGCGCTTGTGGGAAAGAAAGCCGATAAATCGGTACTGTTGAAATTCGCCCTGCCCGGCATCGTTGCGGCTTTCGTGGGCGCGTGGCTGCTGACCTATTTTTCGGAATTGCCGCCGATAGCAAGCTACGCAATCGGCCAGAGGGACTTCCAGATTTCAGTGGTCAAGGTCGTCATCGGGGTCCTGATGATTGGTTTCGCCATAATCGAGTTGCTTCCGCGCTTCGAAAAGCTGGCATTCGCTGAGAAATGGTTGCCGTTGGGCGGCGCCGTCAGCGGCTTCTTCGGCGGTCTGTCCGGTCATCAAGGTGCCCTCCGCTCCGCCTTCCTCAGCAAAGCGGGCCTCGAGAAGGAAGCCTTCATCGCGACCGGCGTTGCCGCAGCCTTCCTGATCGACCTTACCCGGCTTTCCGTTTATGCAAACCATCTGGGCACCATCGGCACGGATGCCGACTGGGCGTTGGTTACAGCTGCAATTGTCGCCGCTTTTGCGGGCGCCTTCGTCGGCTCGCGGCTTTTGAAAAAAGTGACCTTGCGGGTGGTGCAGATCGTCGTGGGCATCATGCTTGCCTTGGTTGGTATTTTGCTCGCTGTCGGGCTGATCTGAAGGCACTATTGGTTGATGAAGGAGGTAGTGTTTCATGAATGACATCATAACCATCGCCTTGAAGGCATTTCCGGTCATCGCGCTGATAACGACAGGCGTTGTTTTGGAGAAGACAGCATTCATCAGCGCCGATGCCGTCAAAGGCATGAAGAAGCTTATTTTGAACCTGGCCTTGCCCAGTCTTTTGTTTCTGATTTTGTTGGATGCCGATCTGCAAGCGGACTACCTATGGGGCTCCGTTGCGGTTTTCATCACTTGCCTGTTGGCTTTCTCGATGGGATTTTTGTTCAAAAAAATCTGGAAATCATCCAATGCGTTCTTCCCAGCAGTCTATTCCAGCTTCGTCACCGGTATCATCGGCTATCCGCTCTTCATCTCCACTTTCGGCGCTGAGCACTTGTACAGATTGGCCATCCTCGATATCGGCAATCTGATATTCATCTTCATCGTGCTCGCGACGTTTTTGGATAAAGTCGGCTGCAACCAAACCGGCAGAAAAAGGATGAGCCTGAAGGACCAGGTCAAACATATAGTCAAATCACCCTTCCTGATAAGCATGTTTTTGGGAATCTTGGTCTCCATGCTTGGCGGGCGGACGTTTTTCCACACGAACCCGGCGACAGCAGTCTTGCTGACAGCCGCGGGAATGTTGGCAGAAATCACCTTACCGCTGATCCTTTTAGTGATCGGCTATGAACTCCACTTCGATTTGAAACAGCTTTTGGTGCCGCTCCCGGCGGTATTGCTGAGGATCGGCATGATGCTTCTGTTGGCCTATCTGCTGAACACTTTCGTCATCGACAGGCTGCTCGGCTTGGACCGGCTGTTCCAGATGGCCGTCTACACCATGTTCATCTGTCCGCCCTCCTTCATTATTCCTGTATTCATCGAAGGCGATTGCCCCGACAAGAGCTTCATCATGAATTTTCTGTCGCTTAACGTCATCCTCTCCATCGTGACGTTCATCATTCTGATGACGGTGCTGCTTTGACGGTTTGAATTGGGCGGGGTTTCCCCGCCAAACTGACTTTGGCGGTTTATTTCGGGCTGCTCCAGTTCGTTTTTCCCCGCCGAGCTGGTTTTGGCGGGGAAACTCGTGTTGTCAACAAGTGTTTTTCCCCGCCAAGCAGTCTTTGGCGGGGAAACTCCGGCAAACATGCGGACCGCACATCCGCCACCAATCTTCGGAAACTGCTTGCTTGTTTCCGGTTTCCAACGTAAGATGGAACCACAACAATCGTAAAGGAGCGGATAGAGTGGATTCGGTTTTTGAAATCTTTAAACATAAAATCCAGAACAACGAAAAACTGACGCCGAAGATGCAGGCTATTTTGAGCGCCAGTCTGGAGTTGTTCGCGGAAAAAGGCTATTCGAACACATCGACAAAGGACATCGCCCGCTTGGCGGATGTGGCGGAAGGCACCATCTTCAAGCATTTCGGTTCGAAGGAGAATCTACTGTATGCCAGCATATTGCCGATCCTCAGCAAGTCGCTCGAAGTGTTGATTCCAGCGGAACTGCAGAAAAACAAAGTGAATCTGGCTGACTTATCCTTCCATCATTTTCTCCACCACGTCCTGCCTGACAGGATCGATTTCGCCGGCAGCAATATGAAGATCTGGAAAATATTTCTGACGGAATATTTGTACCAGGAAAACATGCGCAACAATCTGCTGACGCTGATTCCGGGAGCTCTGTTCCAGGAGATCAACCAACTGCTGGATCTGTTCAAACAAAAGCAGGAGATCGTCGACTGGCCGAACGAAGAAATCATCCGCCTGATCATCAGCACAGTCGCCGGCTTTGTCGTCGCGAAATCGATGGGACTCTCCAGCAACGCCGCACAGAGTGTCGAAACCGATCACCTGATTCTTTTTCTCGAAAAGGGCCTCCAGCCATAATCAGTCCTTGACAGCCTGCTCTGTTAAGGACTATACTGTACCCACAAGATAAAAGTGAGTGATTACTCACTTATTTATTTAAGAGGAGGAACAGTTAAATGGCATTTTTGGAAGTAAACAACTTAAACAAATATTATCCCATCACCGACAGCGAACGTTTCCACGCATTGAAGGACGTCCAGTTGTCTTTCGAAAAAGGCGAATTGGTTTCGATCATCGGTGAATCCGGCAGCGGCAAGTCGACGCTGATGAACCTGTTGGGCGGCTTGGATTCGCAATTCGACGGTGAAATACTGGTGGACGGCGAGAATATCGGCCAGTTCAAGGAAAAGGAAATGGTCGCTTTCCACAAAGAGAAAATCGGCTTCATCTTCCAAAGTTTCAATCTCGTCCCTCACCTTTCCATTTTGGACAACGTCACCTTGGCGATGACGCTTTCGAACATCGACAGCAAAACCCGAAAATCCCGTGCCAAAGAGGTGCTCGAGCAACTTGGCTTGAAGGACCATTACCAAAAGAAACCGAACCAATTATCCGGTGGGCAAAAGCAACGGGTGGCAATCGCGCGGGCTCTGGTCAACGACCCGGACATCATCATCGCCGACGAACCTACCGGGGCGCTCGATTCCCAGACGTCGGATCAAGTGCTGGACATCATCCAGGACATCGCGAAAACCGGCAAGCTGGTCATCATGGTCACCCACTCGGAGCGCGTCGCTTCCCGTTCCACCCGCATCGTGACGATCGATGACGGCAAAATCATCAATGACGAAAAACGCCCGCCGTTGCAGTTCCACGACAACGCCTTCCAAATAAAGGAAAAGCAGGAAAATAAAAACCTGAGTTTCTTCGCGGCCATCCGCATGGCCTTGTTGAACATGAAAGAGAAATTGAGCCGAAACATCCTGATCGCGTTGGGCGGAAGCATCGGCATCATGAGCATCATCCTGATGTTGGCGCTCGGCAAAGGCGTGAACGACTACCTGACCGACACGATGAACGAAAACGTCAATCCGATCATCAGTGAAGCGCGGATGACCGAGGAGACGCAATCCGGCACCTCTGCAGCTGCTAGCGTCGAAACCGTCGCGGAAGCTGCACCTGCGCAGCCAGGCGGCATGGGTGGCGGTGGCGGAATCGGCGGCACGCTGATCGCCGATAATCCGGCCGCGCAGCTTTCGAAGAACATCCCGTTTGAAGAGGCGAACATTGCCGAGCTGGAAGCCATTCCGCATGTCGAAAAGTTGGAATTGTCCTATGCTTCCTTCTCGATGGGCAGTGATACGGTCGTTTATGAAGGCGAAAATTATCCGTTCATGAACTTCGGCACGACTTCGGAGTTCATGACCGACTCCAACATTTTGTACGGCGCATTCCCGGAGCAGGATGAAGTTCTGATCACCGAGGAAATGGCCGAGGGAATGGCCGGAAACGCTGAGGATATGATCGGCAACGAAGTCGAAGTCAAGCTTTCCGTCAACGGCAACCCTTTGAACGGCACCTACACGGTCAGCGGCATCTACACAGCCGGAAACGCGATCGGCCCTGCCGGCGCTTTCGACTCGGTCTTCATGACGATGGACACTTTCGCGGACATGAATGCTGAAAACGGCTTGACCGTGGAACCGAATGTCGCGTATCTTTTCGCGGATGAAACAAGCAATTCCCAAGACATCAAAGATGCGATCAACGGACTGGGTTATGCAGGCTCCTCAACAGACACGCTGGCAAAAACCTTCACGAAATTGCTGGATATCTTCACGTATATCCTAGCCGGTGTGGCTGGCATTTCCTTGTTCGTATCGGCCATCATGATCCTGACCGTCCTTTACATCAGCGTCGTTGAGCGGACGCAGGAAATCGGCGTCATCAAAGCGATCGGCGGGCGCAACAAAGACATCCGCCGCATCTTCGTCTCTGAATCCTTCCTGATCGGCCTGTTCAGCGGCCTGCTCGGTGTCGGCATCGCCGCCCTGCTTTCTACAATCGGCAACGTGGCGGTCGAGCGCATCTTCGGGACGACCATCCTGCACATGACTCCGACCTATGCCTTGTTGGGCATTCTGGCCAGCGTCATCATCAGCGTCATCGCCGGTGTCTTCCCTGCCAATAAAGCCGCCAAGCTCGATCCGATCGAAGCTTTGCGTCATGACTAATTTTTAAGGCAACTAGAAAAACAGCCATCCAGCCTTGTTTTGAGGTTGGGTGGCTGTTTTTTTGGAGTAAAGGCAAAAAGATTTAGAATGTTTCAAACCTCGGGGCGGGGTTTCCCCGCCAAACAGACTTTGGCGGTTTATTTCGGGCCGCATGACGCTGATATAGCCCGCCAAATCAGTTTTGGCGGGGAATCTTGAACTTTGCACAACAGAAATACCCCGCCGAAACCGGTTTTGGCGGGGTATTACTTGTTTTTGAAAGAGAAAAGCAGCCGGTTACGGCTGCTCCACATACATATCTTTCTTGCTCAACGTCCCGAACAGATCATAGAGGATGTCGTCCGTGATCTTGACTGGATTATTCTCGAGATTGGGATGATGGGAAAGCTGAACTAATTCATCGATCTGCGCATCGGACAAATCCAAATCCTTCAGGTCAGTCCGCAAGCCGATCTGTTTTTTCAGCGCTGTGATGGCTTCGGCCATCGCGGCCGCATCGGTGAAGCCGAGTGCTTTGGCGAAGGCGGTCACGCGGCCATCCGTCTCCAGCAGGGCATTCACTTTGGCGAAGTAATCGATCGTCAGACCGCAAGCTTCGCCGTGCGGGATGCCGTAGAGATTCGTCAGCGGATAGGAGACGGCGTGCGAGGATGTCGTTTTCGGCAGCGCGAAAGCCAGGCCGGCGATGACGGAGGCTTCGGCCATCTTTTCGCGCGCGGTGGCATCTGTCGGGTTTGCATAGGCGACCGGCAGGTGCTCAAAAACCAATTTCGCGGCATGGATCGCGAGCGCGTCGCAGATCGGCTGGTGGTTCACGCTCCAATACCCTTCGATTGCTTGGCAAAGGACATCAATCCCGGAGCAGGCGGTCACGGTCGGCGGACAAGTATAGGTCAATTCCGGATCGACGACGGCGTAGGCCGGGAAGAAGTTCGGCGACAGGATCGGCGCTTTTTTGCCGGTTGCGTGGTCGGAAAGGACCGAGACGCTCGTGACTTCGCTGCCGGTTCCGGAAGTCGTCGGCACAGCGATCAAAGGCAGGAATGTTTCCGGCAAAGCTTTGCCGGTGCCGTGGTAAAGACTGATCGACTCGTCCACCGTTGCGATCGTCGCGGCGGCTTTGGCGAGGTCCATCACGCTTCCTCCGCCCAGCGCGACCACAAATTTGGAGTCCTGCTCGCGCATCAGCTCGGCGCAGGCATCGACTTCGCTCACCTCAGGATTTGGCGAAACGTCGCTGTAGACGGCGGTCAAGAGGCCGCCCGCTTCCTCCATGACTTTGTCGGCCAAGCCGGATTTGCGGAAGGAACGCGAACAGATCAAGATACCGTCCGTCTTCCCCAACTCCGTGATGACCTCCTTCAAGGCGGAAATTTTCCCGTTTCCGAAGATGATTTTCACTGGTTGTTGATAATTCCAATCCATTCCATGCACCCTTTCTGCAGTAGGTTTTTCTTTTAAATGGCTATGGGGCAGCCTCCTGCGAGGCGGCCCCGTATTATTGAAGCGTATCTTTCATCGGATTGCCCGCCCCCCAAGACCGAAACCATGGATTCATGATTGTTATTCATGTTTTTCCGCGGGCGAGCCCGCTAAAGATGGATTCATGCTCTTTATTCATCTTTTTGGAGCGAAATTAGTTAAAAAAGATGAATTCTTTTTCATTATTCATCTTTTTTACCATCGCCAGGCCTGAAAAGATGAATAACAGACAGTTATTCATCTTTTCAGGCCATTTCCGGCCGTCCAACGGCCGAAGCCCTCAAACATAATTATACCATCCCACCTAGACAGCCAGCTCGTCTTTTTGGTTGATGACGTTCAGGATCGATTCGCGCATCGTCATGTATTGCTTGGAGTAGCGGGCGCTTTCGCTGTTGGCGCCGTCCATGTCGTAGGTGAAGTCGGTGTCGAGCACCTTGACGATGCGGCCGGGGCGGCTGGACATGACGATGACTTTCGTCGCCAGCGACAAGGCTTCGTCGACGTCATGGGTGATGAAGAAGACGGTGCTCTGGTTCTTCATCCAGATGCGGCGGATCAGCGCCTGCATCTTGTCGCGGGTCAAAGCATCGAGCGCGCCGAACGGTTCGTCCATCAGGATCATGCCCGGTTCGTTGACCAGCACTTTCGCCAAGGAAGCGCGCTGCTTCATCCCGCCGGAAAGTTCATACGGCTTGCGGTTGGCGAAGTCCTGGAGTCCGACGATTTCCAGGTATTCCTCGGTGATCGCCTCGCGTTCCTGTTCCGGGATGTTGCGCATGCGCAGACCGAAGTTGACGTTCTCTTTAATCGTCAGCCACGGATAGAGCGGCGGCGACTGGAAGACTACGCCGCGCTGCCAATCCGGCCCTTCGATCGGTTTGCCGTCCATCAAGGCTTGCCCGTCCGTCGGCTGCATGAAGCCCGAGATGATGTTCAGGAGCGTGCTCTTGCCGCAACCGGATGGTCCCATTACGCAGATGAACTCGCCTGCTTGGATGTCGAGATTGACTTGGGCCAAGGCCGTCACGGTCCCGATTTCGCTGTTGTAGACCAGTTCGACATCCTCCAGTTTTACCACTGTCTTTCCGTTTATTCCTTCATAAGTCCTCTGCATAGTTGGTTCCCCCTACTCTTTCGAATCCAGATAAGCTTCGATGTACGTTGTGTTGATGCCTTCAGCGAAATCTTCTTCGCTCGGCGATGCGGTGATGTTGCCTTGATCCAGGTAGAATTGGCCCATGTCATACATGGTGGCCGCCATTGCGCCGACTGCTCCGGAAGTGCCCAGGTTGGCTGCATCCAATTGTTCCTCAGCGGAAATCCAGTTTTGACCTTCCATTTGGAGCTTGGCAGACGCTTCGGTGATGTTCAATTGCCCAGCGATGATCGCGATGGCTTGATCGGGATCTTCCCGGTAAAGCGTTACGGCTTTATCGACGCAAGCGATGTATTTCTCGACGATTTCCGGATAGGCTTCCCCGAATTCGCTGCGGACGATTTCGACGTTGGCGGTCATGTAGCCCATTTCAGCCACGTCACCGCTGTGCAGGACGATGTTGCCATCAGCCAAAAGTTCGCTGAGGGTAGGCTCCCAGATGTAGGCCGCGTCGATGTCGCCGCGCTGCCAAGCCGCAAAGAGGTCGGACGGCTGCAGATCGATCAGTGCAAAATCAGTCTCTTCAAAACCGCTGGCTGTGATGGCGCGCAGCAGGCTGTAGTGGGCCGTGCTGGCGAAAGGAACGCCGATGTTCTTGCCTCTTAGGTCTTCCAGGGAGGTCGCATTCAGCGCGCTCTTGGCAACCAACGATTCCACGGAACCGAGCGTCTCATGGATCCAGATCATTTCAATCGGGATGCCCGAAGCGATGCCCAATACGGCCGAGCCCGAACCGGTCAAGCCGAAGTCGACGGCGCCGGAAACCATGGCCTGGTTGATTGCTTTTCCGCTTTCGAATTGGACGACTTCGACAGGCACACCCAATTCATCCTCGAAATAGCCTTCCGCTTTCGCGATGCCTTCGTCGTTCGGCATTTCCAGAGTCGCGATGACGACTTTCTCGGGCAGATCGCCGCCCGCCGAAGCGGTGGAAGAGTCGGTCGCGCTGTCCGCGCTGCCGCAAGCCGCGAACAGAAGTGCCGAGCAAGATAAGAACAGTAGTTTAGAGAACATATTAGTTTTTTTCATAAAAAGCCTCCTAGTATTTTCCGATTATTTTCCTGCCCAAGGGACAAATTTATTTTGGATGCTGACGATGATTTTATCTAAAAGAATGCCGGTGATGCCCATGATGATGATGCCGACGAAGACGATGTCGCTGCGCAGGTAATTGCTTGCATCGAGGACCAACCAACCGATCCCGGTCATCGCCGCGACCATCTCCGCCGAAACGAGGGTCGTATAGGCGACGCTGAGTGCGGTGCGCAGGCTCGTCAGGATATCCGGTAAGCAGGACGGCAGGATGACATGGAAGAACACTTGCGTCTGGCTGGCGCCGACCGTTTTGGCGCTGTTGATGAAGTCTGTGTTGACTTTCGCAACGGCCGAGACGCAGCTGACGTAGATCGGAGCGAAGGCCGCCAGGAAAAGTAAGGCGACTTTCGAAGCATCGGCGATCCCGAGCCCCATCACCAACAATGTGTAGTAAGCCAATGGCGGCAGCGGACGGTAGAAGTTGATGATCGGATCCAAGGCCGCTTTGATCTTCGTGTTGTAGCCGCTGAGCAGGCCTAACGGAATCGCGGCGATGATCGCCAATCCGAAGGCACTGAGCAGGCGCCATAAGCTGGTGCCGATGTGCTGCAGCAAGGAGAAGCCTTTATAGCCGTTGAAGAGAATCTCCACGAAGGCCGTCCAAACCGCCAACGGGCTCGGCAGCAGCATCGGGCTGACCAGCCCCAGCGCGGTAACGACATACCAGAGCACCATGATCGCTGCAACGGTGCCGACGGTGATCATTTTTTCCGGCTGGATCCTCTTTCGTCTTTTCTTTGCCGCGGTCGCGGACGTGCTTTGCTCGGGAATCAGTGCATCGCTTGTGAGCGTATCTGCTTTCTTCATAAACTTGTCCTCCTTGGTCTCTGTTTTCCTGAATTGGGTCATGCGCGGCGCACCCGGTATTCGCGGGCGATCGTTTGCACGAAAATCTTGCCGTCCCCCGCCTGGCCGGTGCTGTTGACCGCCAGCAGGATGCCGATCACGTTGTCCACATCCTCATCCTCCGTCACGATCGTAAACATCCGTTTCGGCATCAGCACGCTGTGTCCGACTTGTTCGCGCAGGTCTCTTCCTATCAGCGGGTTCTTGCCGCGTCCGAAGACTTTTCGGCAAGTGAACCCCGGAAAGCCGCCCGCAGCCAGTTTTTGTTTCGTTTCCGTCACCTTGTTCAGGCGAATGATTGCTGTCACTTCCTTCATACAATTCCCACCTTTACAGTCCTTCTATTAAAGTCCTTCTGCGCCGTTACTGATCGTATAGGCATTTTCGATTGCGTGCACGAATATTCGGCCGTCGCCGTAGTTGCCCAGGTCACTTGTGCGCGCCTGTGTGGTGATCACGTCGACGATTTCCTTTTCATGGGCTGCCTCGGCCACCAAGAACAGCAATTCCTTCGGCAATTCGTCGTAGAAGACGTCTCCGATATGGATGCCTGCCTGTTTCCCCCGTCCGTACACGTCCATCCGCGTCACGGCGGTGTGTCCCTTTTCGGCGAGTTTCGCTAAAATCTGTTCGGTCTTCTCCGGCCTCACGATGGCCTCAATTTTCACTAGCATGCGCTCCACCCCTTTAGGCTGTTTTCTTCATTAGATAGTAGATTTTTTGAAAGATTTTTTTGGAAATGTGGTGCGGCCGAGATCCGGCGCATTTTACAGATAGGTCGCATCGACAAGCGTCAGCACTTCATCCAGGATCGGCATCACTTCAGCCAACTCTGCTTCGGTGATCGTAAGCGGAGGGCAGACGCTGATCGTCGTTTCGCGGCCAAAAGTCGAGAAGCCTCGGTCCTTCAGTTCCTTGTAGATGGCCGGCATGATCCGGTTCGGCGTGTTGAACGGCACAAGCGGTTCGCGCGTTTCCTTGTCGAGCACCAGCTCCACCCCGCAGAAGAGGCCGTAAGTGCGAACATCGCCGACGCAAGGATGCTTGACTTTCATCTCTTCCAGATAGTCTTTCAATCGTGCGCCGATTTTCTCGACGTTGGCGGCGATGTTTTCGTCCTCGTAGACTTCCAATGTCGCCAAGCCGGCCGCGCAAGCCAATGTGTGGCCGCTGTAGGTCAAGCCGCATTGGAGTTGGTTTTCGGTGAAGTATTCGCTGATCCACTCGGAGACGATCACGCCTCCCAGCGGCACATAGCCTGACGTCACCCCTTTGGCGAAGGTGATCATGTCCGGCGTGAACGCGTATTGCTGGAAAGCGAAAGCTGTTCCGGTCCGGTAGAAACCGGCCATGACTTCATCGCAGATCATCACGATGCCGTAGCTGTTGCAGAGGTTGCGCACCCCTTCCAGATAGCCTTGCGGATAGGCGATGATGCCGTTCGCGCCGATGACCGTTTCCAGGAGGATGGCCGCCACATTATACGGGCCTTCGTATTGGATCTGTTCAGCCAGTTTCTTGAGATAGAAGGCTGTCAGTTCCTCTTCGCTTTCGAACGGAAGGTTGTCGCGGTAAGGAGACGGATTGGAGAATTTCACGAAGCCGTTCGCGCCGCCGATTTCGGCAGCAAAGCGTCGCGAATCCCCGGAAGCGTTGGAAGCGGCAAGCGTTGCGCCGTGGTAGCTGTGGTAGCCGCTGAAGACTTTCGTGCGCCCGGTCGCGATCCGCGCCATCTTGATCGCATTCTCGTTCGCGTCGGCCCCGGCATTCGTGAAGAACACGCGCGCCATATCCCCGCCGGCCAGCTCGACCAGCTTCTTCGCCAACAAGGATTTCACATCGGTCGCATAACTCGGTGCCATGAAGCACATCTTGGCAGCCTGATCCTGGATCGCCTTCACGACTTTCGGATGCTGATGGCCGATGTTCGCGTTCACCAACAAGGAGGACATATCCACTTGGCGGTTGCCATCGTAATCCCAAAAATAAATGCCTTCCGCCTTTTCGACTGCCATGGCAGCTTGGCCCTGCTTCGACCAGGCTCGCATCACGTACTGTTGATCCATCGCTGTTACTTCTTCTCCGGTTAGAGGTGTTGCTGTCGTTGTATTCCATGTTGCGTTCACTGTCATGCTGTTCCCTCCCGATGAAATTCTTTTTTAATCGTTTTTTAATATGTCCCCATAATACGGGGATTGCGGATCATCGTAAATAAAAAGCTCTAATTTCATGATAGACTTTATGACATTTCTGCTTTCATCCGGAAATTATTCCGCTTACAATAGTGGTTATTTGCTGCTGTTTGTCAGTTTTGTAAGGTTTTTCTGAAAAGAAACTGACTTTCGAAGCCGAAAAATTGTGAGGGCTTTCAGGTTTGTGGCTGGTGGGATAAGCTGTATGGACTATCGATATATTTTAGCGCCGTTACAGAAAATGACGCCATTTTTCAGGATTGTGCGTCAGATTTACTGACATGCTTCGATTGCGGATAAGTTTTCTGACGGTTATGAAGAGGAGGCATGTGAGGAATTCTGCCGTTGATAGGGTCGAGTTTGGGAGAATATTCGGAAGTTTACCTAATAAATAAAAGACAAAATGTTCAAAAGAACGAAAAGAAGTAATTTAGTTTAATACCAATTTGGCAAACACGTATAACACACGTATAATAATTTATATAGAACTATGCAGTCATAAGAGGAGGACCCATCATGATTGAAGACAAAGTATACATCTACCCGATCTACATCACCGTCGACTTGGCGGAGGAATACCCTTATTTCGTCGAGATACCGGATGTGAATGGCTACACTCAAGGAAAAGATTTGGCGGACGCCATCACGATGGCCAGGGATTATATCGGTTTTGCAGCAATCGACAAACTGGAGCAAACCGAGCCTCTACCCTTACCAGATCATATCGCCTATCAACAAAAAAATACTCAGATAAAGACACTTGTGGATATTAATTTTAAAAAATACAAAGCGCAGCGCGACAACAAGGTCGTGAAAAAGACACTGACGATCCCAAATTATTTGAATGAACTCGGCATCGAAAGAGGCATCAACTTCTCTTTGACTTTGACAGAGGCTTTAAAGGAAAAATTGGGCGTCTGACTCAGCGCAACTTTCCTGAATAAGTTGTATAATCATTAGGAAGCACGTTACTTTTCCATTTGAAATGGGGTTTTATTTATGGACTATCCAGAAAGCAAATTACCGCCCAGTTATGATGTCGCCGAGAACGAGTTACCGTATCAGATAAAATTGGCGCTGTGGCAGACGGCGTTCGGCCTGCAAAAAGTCGATGGTCTCAGCCCATCCGAGTATATGGTCGAACTGGCCTATGAGCATATAGAAGGAAAAAAAGGATACGATGCCATTTATCGCGAAATTTCGGATTATCACCGGGAGACACAGGTGGATGCCAGCACAGTCGAGGCAGATATCGTTTCGCTCCGGATTGCAGAGTTGCTGGCCGAAGATCACTTCCTGCTCTCGCCTTCCACGCTGTTGGGCATCCACAGGCATTTGTTCGCTGATGTTTTCCCGGAAGAAATTCCGGTAGGCAAGTTCCGGACGGTGAACATCACCAAGAAAGAGCCCGTTCTCGATGGGGAGACTGTCCAATACAGTTCGCATTTCATGATCCAGGATACTTTGGCGTACGATTTTGAAAAAGAACAGAATTTCTCGTACAGTGTCCTGACCAACGAGCAGAAAGCGCTGCATGCGATGGCATTTTTGGCGGACATTTGGCAAGTCCATCCTTTCAGGGAAGGAAATACCCGGACAGTCGCTGTTTTCGGCATCCAGTATCTGAGGAAATTAGGGTTCCACATCGACAATTCGCTCTTCAGCGAACATGCCGACTACTTCAGAAACGCCCTCGTGCTCTACCATTATCATGGCGAGAAACAGGATAAACAGTTCTTGAAAATGTTTTTTGAAAATCTGCTGTTGGGCAAAAAGAATATTCTATCGGATGAAGAAATGTACACTAAAGAATAAGAGAAAATGTTTAAAAGAACTAAAAAAAACGAAGACGGTCAGCATGCGGATGCTGGTGGCCTTCGCTTTTTTTTCGTGAAGTAACCGAATTCCAGGTGGTTATCTGGTTTCCGAGTCTCACCATTGTGCCTTGAAACATTTAGATTGAAGGTTGTCCGATAACACCGAAGAATCGGACATCCGGAACACGTTCAGTTCGATGGTTGTCCGATAACACTGATGAATCGGACATCCGCTGCACGTTCGGTTCGATGGTTGTCCGATAACGCTGATGAATCGGACATCCGCTGCATTTTCGGTATGAAAAAGAGCTGCTGCTAGTGTTCAAGATTCAGTTATTTAGCTACGCCGGCAGTCCATTCTGCGACCAGATCCGGGTTGGCTTCTACGAAGGCTTCGGCAGCGTCTTCAGCTGATTCGCCTTCATAGATTTGGAGCATCAAAGCTTCGACATCTTCGATAGTCCATTGGAATTGATCCAATACTTGGTAAGCTTCCGGCATGTCGGTTTCGAGTCCTTCACGAACCATCGTGTGGACTGTCTCTTCGCCGCCGAAAATTCCGTTGGGATCATCCAGGTATTTCAGGTCATAAGCCGAGAATTTCCAATGCGGATTCCAAGCTGTGATGATGATATCTTCTTCATTTTCGATCGCTTGTCCGAGTGTGACGGTCATGGCGCCCGATGAGGACGTTTCGATCGCCCAATCGCTCAAGTTCGGATACTCAGCCAACGCGCGTTCAGTGGCTGCTACGATACCGGCACCTGGCTCGATTCCGGTGATGGATTTGCCTGCTTGATCGGTCAAATCAGCGATCGAATCGACATCCATGTACGCAGGAACAGCCAATCCGATTTTCGCGCCTTCAAGGTTTCCGCCCAGGTCGACCATCTTGTCGCCGTATTCTTCCAGTTGCGCACCATGCGTTCCTGGCAGCCAAGCGCTCAGCATGGCGTCCGCTTCGCCTGTGGAGACGGCTTCCCACATGATTGCATTATCCAATGGAGTCAATGTCACATCGTAACCAAGATCTTCCAATACTTGGGCAACGACATGGTTTGTGGCCACTGCGTCATCCCATTCGACGTAAGCCAATTCGATTTCCTGGCCTTTGCCGACTGTATCTTCCATGGACTCTGTGTCGGTCGCACCGCAGCCAGCGGCGATCAGTGAGACACCTAAGCCTAATCCGGCAGTAAGTCCAAGGCGTTTCCAGTTACGTTTTGTTGTTTTAGTCATATGTATGTTTCTCTCCTTTTTGTTTGGCAATTAGGAATAGTTGAGTCATTAAACAGTTTTATGATGCGCTTTTTTTGCTGAATTTCTGGGTCAGACGGTCGATGATGATGGCAAGCACAACCAAAGCCAATCCGGATACGAATCCGGAACCGATTTTGGCGCGTTGCAAGGCGGAAAGGACATTACGGCCCAATCCAGGAGCACCGATCATCGAAGCGATGACGACCATCGACAAGGACAACATGACGGTCTGGTTGATGCCGGCCATGATCGTGGATTTCGCCAGCGGCAATTCGACTTTGAACAACCTTTGTGCGCCGGTGCTGCCGAAAGATTCGGCTGCTTCAACCAGTTCGGTGGAAACTTGTCTGATTCCCAGATTCGTGAAGCGGACGGTCGGCGGAATCGCGAAAATAAGTGACGCGAGCACCCCTGGAACCATCCCGATTCCGAAGAAGGCTACGGCCGGAATCAGATAAACGAAAGCCGGCATTGTCTGCATGAAATCCAGAACCGGATTGATGATGTTGTTCGCGATTTTGCTTTTCGCCATCAGAATACCGAAAGGCACACCGATCAGGACGGACAGCAAACTCGAGAACAGGACCAGCGTCAAGGTGAACATCAAGTCTTCCCAGAGCCCTTGGTTATGGATGAACCAGAGACCGACGACTGAAAAGATGGCCAGGCCGAATTTTTTCCCTGAGGCAAAGAACGCCAGCAGGGCCACTAATGCGATCAGGATGACTGCCGGGATGGCTGTCAGTGTTGACGTCAACAAATCGATTGCGGCTTGCGAATGCTCTTTGATCGGATCGAACAGGAAGCTGAACGTGTCAGCGGTCTTGTCCGTGATGTATTCAGTGAACTCGGCAACCGGCAATTCAGGAATGAAATTTAATAGATTATCCATTTACGGACACCTCACTTTCTCCTGCCAAAGCGGCTATGACGGCGCCTCTGACAAGGACACCCACCAATCTGTCGTTTTCGATGACAGCAACCGGTGAGTTTGAATCATGGATGATCGGGAAAATATCGCTCAAGGTAGTATCTTTGGAGACGGTCGGGATATCTTCTCTGAGGATGCCATCCACTTTTGTGGCGTTGGCTTTCAACGCTTTCGAAGCGTCCTCGGCAGTGATGTACCCTTTCAGTCTGCGGTGATTGTCCACCACAAGGATTGTCGAAATCCCTTCTTGGCGCAATAATTCCAATGCGAAGAGCGGGCCATGTTTTTCGATATTCATGACGATTGGACGCTTCATGATGTGTTCGGCCGTCAGTACTTTCGAACGGTCAACGTCCTCCACGAATTTTTCGACATAGCGTGTTGCCGGATTGGTCAGAATTTCCTCAGGCGTACCGATCTGGACCAATTCCCCGTCCTTCAGCAACGCGATCCGGTCACCGATGCGCAAAGCTTCGTTCAGATCATGGGTGATGAAGATGATGGTCTTTTTGACGTTTTCCTGCAGATCCAACAGTTCATCCTGCATCTCACGACGGATCAGCGGATCCAAAGCCGAGAAGGCCTCGTCCATCAGCAGGATTTCCGGATCATTCGCCAAGGCACGGGCCAAGCCGACCCGCTGCTGCATCCCACCTGATAATTGGTGCGGATACTGATCGCTGTAGTCTCCCAATCCGGAATTTTCCAAGGCACGTTGCGCTCTTTCCTTGCGCTCCGCTTTTGCGATGCCTTGCACTTCCAGTCCGTACTCGGTGTTCTCCAAAATGGTGCGGTGCGGGAACAAGCCGAAGTTCTGGAAAACCATGCTCATTTTTTCCCGGCGGACTTGGCGCAATGCTTTCTTGTCCATGACCGACAGATTCTCTCCATCGATCAGGATGTTCCCCTTCGTCGGTTCGATCAGACGGTTGAACATCCGCACAAGCGTGGACTTTCCGCTCCCGGAAAGCCCCATGATGACGAAGATTTCCCCTTCTTCTATAGAAAGACTGATATTGTTGACTCCGACAGTCGCTCCAGTGGCGCGCAGGATGTCTTGCTTGCTCTTCTTTTGTTCAAGCATTTCCAAAGCCTTATCTGCTTTTTTTCCAAAAATTTTAGTGACGTTTTCGATTATTATTTTCGACAAGTGCATTTCTCCTCTCAAATTTTCGATGCTATATGCGTGGATTCTTTTAATAGTAGGAAGTAAATCCCGAATCCGATTATGGTCCTCCGCAATGTACAAATATAGTGTTATATTTTCATTTATTACGAAAACATAAATTGAAGATAATTTTGTTACATCACAAAGCTATAACCACTATTATCCAGTTATGGCGCGGATATGCAAATCAAAAACGAAAATTATGTGAAATTTCCGTGAAAAAGAATGCGCTTACACACGCTTTCTAAAGGTAACCGTGAACTATCTGAATTTTTTTAAAAAAAGTTATTTGAAGAGTCGATATGTTGCTTTACGGACCGCGCAACATACTGATACAAACAATGATTTTGCTACGGTTAGAGCTCAAATTGTCGAATGTATTCGTCGCATTCGACAATTCAGCAGCTCGTAATGTCAAAATTGTCGAATGTCATCGCTCATTCGACAATTTCGCTGTTTTCAGAGTGCAGTTTGTCGGATATCGTTGGTTCATTCGACAATTCCCGAAAATAAAGGAACTCGTGGCTACCATTCTGTTGGCTGTTGTTCCGCAGCGCGCACCGACAGGTTATTTTACAAGCACTTGTATCGAGAAAGCCCGCCAAAATGATTTTGGCGGGCTTTTAGGGGCAGATTTCCTGAAAATAACCTTCCAATGCACGCTTGGCGGGGAAACTCGGTTGCGCGCGCTGCTTTTTTCCCCGCCAAACCGCTTTTGGCGGGCTATTCCGTGTCTCCACGAGTTGTTTACATCCGCGCCTCCGCAAGCCAAATGCAAAAAAACGCCCCCCCCTTGCTCTGTCAGCAGAGCAAGGGGGGGGGCGTTCAATTATGATTTCTCGCTTCTTCAGGCCAATTCCCAAAGTTCGAGGCTGTAATCGATTGTGCTGCCTGCCGCGAGCGACAGGCCGGTCTCTCCCGCTTGCGGGAAGACGCGTGAGGTGAAGGTGCCTTCGCCGTCGTTGACGAAGATTTCGATCGAACTGGTGTCGACGAAAATCTGCAGCTTCACTTCATCCATCTGTCCGAGCGCCAGCGTGCGGGTCGTGCCGAATTCTTCGGCGAACGGAACGCCGCAGCGGCTGCGGTCGATCGTGATTTTCTTAGTGGTTGGATCCAAGGTGATGCGGAAACGTTTGTCGTTGGCGGCATCTTCGCAGAGATCCACTGTCACCGGCGCGTGGTTCGCAGACGCCGGGAAGGCTACATCCAGCTGGAGTTCGTAGCCGTTTGCGCCGTCGCGATCGATACGCTTTTCGCCAGACAGTAAACCGGCGTCGGAAACAGTCTGCTCTTTGCGTAAAGCCACCAATTCGCGGACCGGCTGCTGGATCAGTTTGCCATCCTTGATGGACAACTCGCGCGGCAATGTCAGGCAGTGGGCCCAGTCTTCGCTGTCGGTCGGATACGCGACGTCCGGCAATCCCATCCAGGCCGTCAGAATGCGGCGGCCATCCGGACTTTCGGCGGTCTGGGTGGCGTAGAAATCGAAGCCGGCATCCAGTTCCTGGAAGCCATCATGCTCCAATTTCAGCTCATCCATCCGGAAATCATCGGCGATGACATAGCCGGTCTGAAAAATGTTGTGGTAGCGGTCGCCTTCCGGCTCGATTCCTTGCGGAGAAAACAGCAGCACTGTTTTGCCGTCGATCTCGAACAGGTCCGGACATTCCCACATGTAGCCGAAGTCCGGCAAGCCGGCGTCGACTTCGCCCATCAATTCCCATTCCAAGGCATCGGCAGAGCGGTACATCAGGATCGTGCCGGTTTCGTCGCTGCGTTGGGCACCGATGACGGCATAGTAGATACCGTGCTGCTCCCAGACTTTGGGATCGCGGACGTGGTCAGTGTAGCCTTCCGGATTGCCGGCGATAGCAGGCGGCAGGAACTTAGTGAAGCTGCCGTCCGCCTCCATGCGGGCAACAATCTGGTTCGGCACCCTTTCCCATTTTTCCGTGCGGACATTGCCGGTGTACATGATGTGCAGCTGGCCGTCCTTGACGAAGCCGCTGCCGGAATAGACGCCGTGGCTGTCGTACGCCGTGTCGGGCAACAGCGCGACGCCCTCCTCTTTCCAATGCACGAGGTCCGTCGAAGTCAGATGGAACCAGTGCTTCAGGCCATGGACCGCGCCCATCGGAAACCATTGATAGAAGAGATGCCATTTGCCGTCGAAATAAGTGAAGCCGTTCGGGTCGTTCAGAAGGCCTGTGTTCGGTTGGATGTGGTAGTTTTGGCGGAAGGGGGACTGCGCCACCCTTTTCGCCAATTCTTCCAGATAGTTGTCGGAATAATCCGAGATTTGTTTATAGCGCTCCTCGCGCGTCCATTCTTTCATCGTTTATTCCTTTCCGTGTCAAATTAATCCTATGTTCAGCAGTCCTAGCCTGCCTCTCGGAAATCAGACCAATTAGGTCACAGTGTTTCCTTATTCAGAATTGAATGAACTTGTTCCTCATTTTTTTTTTTCGCTTCGCTTTTTGTCCAGTCGCGTTTACTGAAGACGTAGGTCATGCCTACTGTCGTTACTGTCGCAATCAGCATGCCCAGGATGTAGAACCATAATTCTTCTTGTTTGATCGAGATGACGCCCGGCAGACCGGCTGCACCCAATGCGATCGCTTTGACTTTGAAGAAGGAAATGAACGCGCTGCTGACGCCGGAACCGATCATTGCTGCGTAGAACGGGTAGCGATATTTCAAGTTGATACCGAACATGGCTGGCTCAGTGATCCCCAAGTAAGCAGAGATGGCGGAAGCGGAAGCCAAACTTTTCGCTTTTTGTTCCTTGATAATGAAGAACATCGCCAATGCGGCAGCTCCTTGAGCCACGTTTGACATTGCTGCGATCGGGAAGATGAACGTACCGCCTGTTTTGGCGATATCGGCCAACAATTGCGTTTCAACTGCGATGAAGCTGTGGTGCATACCGGTAACAACCAGTGGCGCGTAGAAGAAACCGATGATGGCTCCGCCGATGGCACCTGTCGTGTCGTACAACCAGACAAGGCTGTTTGTCATCACATCGCCGAGCGTGCGCGTCAGCGGGCCCACCAATGTGAAAGTCAGGAAGCCAGTGATGATTAAAGCGAACAGCGGTGTGACCAGGTTGTCCAATGATGTATGCACGCGTTTGTGCAGGAATGTTTCGATTTTAGCTAGGATGAATGCCGCAAACAGAATCGGCAGTACTGTTCCTTGGTAACCGACTTTAGCGATTTCGAATCCGAAGATATCCCAGAAAGGCACTTCGCCTGCAGCCAAGACTGACGGATAGGCGTAGGCATTGACAAGATCCGGGTGGACCATCAACATCCCCAAAACAGCTCCCAAGTAAGGGTTTCCGCCGAATTTCTGCGTTGCGCTGAAACCGATCAGGACAGGCAGGAAGACATAAGCGGCGTTGGAGAACGTGTTGATCATCGCTGCAAAACCTGCGAAGGCAGGATAAGCTTCAATCAGCGATTTTCCGGCAACAAACAAATCCGGTGCGGTGAATACGTTGTTCAAACCCATCATCAAACCGCAGGCTACGATGGCCGGGATGATTGGTACGAAGATATCTGAAAGCATCTTGACGCCTTGTTGGATCGGGTTCAGTTTTTGCGTGCCGGCTGTTTTGACTTCCTCTTTGCTCATGGCGTCGATGCCGGCCATTTTGATGAATTCTTTGTAGACTTCATTGACTGTTCCGGATCCAAGGATGATTTGGTATTGGCCAGCCGTTGAGAAAGTCCCTTTGACTTCGTCGCGTGCGTCCAATCCCGCTTGATCGACCTTGCTTTCATCCCTCAAAACCAAGCGTAGTCGTGTCGCGCAGTGCGTCGCTGCCTGTACGTTGTCTTTCCCGCCGATATCCGTCAACAATTCTGCTGCAATCTTTTTGTAATCCATTTTTCTCCCTCTTCCCTTTGGTATGTTGTGCCTAAGAATAAGTGCAATAATAGCAGTGTTTCATTTCCATCTCGGAACCGGTTCCTTTTTAGTCCCAAAATGATAAGGAGCTGGTTTTTCATGTTGGTGAAACCGGTTCCTCTTGATATGAATAGTAAACCCTTTCAAAGATAAAGTCAAGCGTTTTATAAAAAATTATTTTGTTTTTTTTTTGGATCAGCTGGCGTTAGCCATTCCACGGAAAAAGCGTTAAAATGAAGACGAACAGCGGCATGACACAGGAATGGGAGGTTTTTTGACCATGACGATATCCACAAAAATGTCCGAAAAATTTGATGGTTTAGCGGCTTTGATCGGCCATACCCCTATGCTGGAAATTTCTTTACTTTACAAAGGCGAACCGCGGCTCGTTTATGCGAAGGCGGAATACTACAATTACTCCGGCAGCATTAAGGACCGTGTTGCCTGCCATATCCTTCATCAGGCCTACGAAACCGGCGCTATTGCTGAAGGTACGCCGATCGCTGAGGCGACCAGTGGCAACACCGGCATCGCTTTTGCGGCGATTGGTGCCTATCTGGGCAATCCGGTCACGATTTTCATGCCCGACTGGATGAGCAAGGAAAGGATCAGCCTGATTGAAAGTTATGGGGCGACAATCCGGCTCGTTTCCAAAGCGGAGGGCGGCTTCACCGGTTCGATCGCCCTTGCCGACCTAATGGGCGAAACTAAAGGCGCGTTTCTGCCGCACCAATTCTCCAATCCTGAAAATTGCGCTGCCCACTACGCGACGACCGGCAAAGAGATTCTGGCCTAGCTCGAGACTTTCGGAAAGCGACCGCAGGGCTTCGTTGCTGGTGTCGGCACCGGCGGAACGCTGATGGGCGTCAAGGATATTCTGCAGGAAAGCTATCCGGATTGTCTGGCCTTCCCGGCGATCGGAACGCCGTTGTCGCGACCGTCTTTGCCGACGACAACAAAAAATACCTCTCCACCGACCTGATGTACGAACAGAGCGTTTCTCCAGATCATTTGGCTTGTGACGTCGAACTGCTCGGCATGTGTGCAATCCGGTGAAGCGGAAGAATTAAATGTTAAGGGATAACAAGGAACAGGCGACAAGATCACAAAAATACAGCCTGACGACATCGCAGTGGATGTTGCCAGGCTGTATTTGTTGTCTTTTCACATTTATTGATTCATTACTCGGTCACTTTTCATTCGGCAATCAGGCTCCCGCTCAGCGTCGCCATAGGATAGCCGAACAGCCCGATCAATCCCACGACCAGCAACTTTTCCAACAGATTATTTTTCTTATTCATGTTGGTCCATCCTACAAGAGGTGCCTGATGCGTTTATTCGAGTTCGAGTTCTGCTTGCAGTAGGTTTTGCACGCGCGCCATTTCGGCTTCGTCCACGAAGTTATAGTAGATTTCGTTCATCATTCCCCCGGTACCGCCGAGCTGTTCCTGCTGCATGTTGTCGACCGCGCCGAGGTAATCCTTGTTTTGCAGGGTGTAGAAATCCGACATCTGGAAGCTTGTTTGCATGTTGGCAGACAGGGATTGAAGAATAGTCTGGTAGTTCAGCAAGGTTTCCGGTGTCGCCAGTTTGCGGATGACGCCTTCGATAACGAGACGCTGTCTGCCTTGGCGACCGGTATCGCCTGCCGGATCTTCATAGCGCATGCGTGCGAATGCCAATGCCGCTTCGCCGTTCAATTGGTTGGTGCCCTCCACGAAATCAAACCCGTTCTGGCTGAAGGCAAGCGGACTTTCGACAGTGATGCCGCCGACTGCATCGACGATTTCCTGGATGCCGGCCATATTGACCATCACGTAGAAATCGATCGGGATGTCCAACATCTGTTGGACGGTATTGATGGACATAGCGGTACCACCGAATGCATAGGCATGGTTGATTTTGTCTGAAGTGCCATAGCCGACGATTTCAGTGTAAGTATCGCGGGGAATGCTTAATAATGTCGTCTTTTGAGTGTGCGGATTGATTGTGACGACGACCATCGAATCGGAGCGTCCTTGTTCCGTGCGCCCTAAATCTCCGGTGTCCACACCGAGCAACAGTATCGAAACGGGTTCGCCAGCCTCCAAAAGTTCCGACGGAGTAAGCGCTCCGGCATCCGCACGGCTCTCCTCATCGCCTGTTGCCGAAGAGTCGGTAACCGTTCCGGTATTGGTCGTTCGGAAGTCCTCGACTTCAACCGGTGTATAAGCCGTATCCATTGTATTTTTTACGTTTGCATAGATTGAGTAGACATACCCCAGTATACTGATTACCAGAATTGCAAGGATACTCACAAAAATTTTCATGCCATTCTTTTTTCGATTATCTGATCGCATTGTTTTTTTCTCCTCTTTCCTGAAAGCCAACTATAAGATAATTGTTGGTGTTCCCTATATTTTAGATTACTTTGCTTGGATAGTAAAGTCGTTTTGCAATATTTGAGCACCAGTCTCCCTTATAAATTTATCCAAATAATTTTAAAGAAAAAAACCCGTCGAATAAAGAATAATAATCAGATTGTCCGCTTCGTAACAATCATCCAATTACAATTTCCGAAAATATCTGGCTGCCTCTGTTAACAGAAAAAACACCCTAAACTGGATTTTTAGGGTGTTCCACTATTATTGGCTTAGAAATTCAGCTTTTACTGCACAGTTTCTACGCCCGTCTTCACGATTGAGGCTTTTCTTTTCGCATAGACAAGACTCAATCCCAGTCCGATTACGACGACAGCGATTGCGACATAGAAAGCTTTCGTGAAGTCTCCATTATTGGCCGCTGCCAATGATGCCGTCGCTTTCGGAGCGACGAAGGCGGCACTCGAAAAACCGATGAAGACGATGCCGTAGTTGACGCCCTGGTTCGCCGGACCGAAGTTGTCCATGACCAATCCCGGGAAGACGCCCATCACGCCGCCGAAGCAGAGGCCCAAAGTAACGACTCCGACAGCGAAGGCCCATACTTGGTTGACACTGACAAGCAGCACGAAGGCAAAAATGATGGCACTGTAGATGATGATGACTGCGCGGATCTGGCCGATGCGATCGGAGACTGCTCCCCAGAATACCCGGCCGGACGTGTTGCTCAAAGAATAGAGACTGACGTAAACGGCTGCGGCCGATGCCGACAAACCGAACATGGACTGGCCGATCAATGAAGCATTCGAAGCAATCATCAGGCCGGAAAAGGCGCCCATCGCGAACATCAGGATCAACAAGTAGAATGCCGGACTTGCCAACATTTCCTTCCAATTTTTGTTTGCGGTATTTGTTCTAACTGGAGCCTTTTCAGATGCCGCAGCCGTTTGCGGTACGGCCTGTTTCGGTGCCGAACGGATGAACAGACTGAAAAAGAAGCCGATCAGCGCATATGCCAAGCCCATCCGCCAGAATGCTTGGCTGACGCCGTAGCGCTCAATCAGCGCATTCGCGATCGGAGCTGCGATGATCGCCGCTCCGCCCATGCCGCCCGTGATCAGACCGGAAGCCAACCCTTTTTTGTCCGGGAAAAAGCGGATCGTGTTGCTGAGGCACGCGGAGTAGGCAAAGTTCTGCGCAAAGCCGCCGAAGATGCCGTAGATCAGGTACAACTGGAAGATGCTCGTCGCTTGTCCAGTGAAAGCAAAGCTGATCCCGAAAAGAACGACGCCGATGCGAGCAATCCATTTTGCCCAGCCGCGGTCCGTAAAATACCCCCCGAAGATCATAGGGATCGGCCCCACTGCGGAATTGATCGCGAACGCCATCATGATATCCGGCACCGCCCATCCGCGTAATTCCGCCAACGGTCCTGCGAAAACACTGAATGTGTAAACGATACCGGTACACAACAAGATCCCCATCGAACTGATCAGGACCACCCAACGATTTGTTTCTTTCTTCATTTATTGTTCCCCCTTTTCCTGTTTCCTTTTTATTTTCAGGGATAGCGGTGCAAAAACAATGCTGCTATCCCAATATTTGCTCATACCTTTCATTAATGTAGGTTGTTCCAGTATGCCATGGAATCGGGTTATACGGTAACACTTAATTGATATACGCAGATATAGGTTGACGCTATATATTTTTTGGAAGCAGAGCGGAGCGGAGCCTCGTGCGCGGCGTCCTGCTCCGGCGAGGGGGCCGCTCGCCGGAGGAAAACGGTAACTTGAGGAATCCAACTCCGGCGGGCACCTCCTCATCGGAGGAAACAACTTTATCTGTGGGCCGAACTCCGGCGTAGCCTGCATTCGCCGGAGGAAAACACGGTTCATCCAGCTACTTTCCTCTCACACCGTAGTGCGTACAGTTCAGCATCCAGACTCTGCCCATAACCATAGAAAAGGGAGTGCCCCAGAACCAGAAAAAGATTTTCTGGTTCTGAGGCACTCCCCTCTTTCTTTATTGAATTAATTAATCTAAATTGATCTGCTCTGCAATTTTGTTCGACTGTACTTTCACAGCAATGAACGCTGTCACAAAGGCCCCTGCAATGACAATCAGGTACTGGATCATAGATGCGAAACTACTGGTGTACAGCAACAATCCAGGAACAAAGGTGATCCCCATACCTGTAGCGGATAGGCCAAAGATAGACGTAAGCAGACCACCCACAGCTCCTCCCAACATGCCGGAAACCAGTATTCTCAAATTTCTCAGATTCACACCGAAGAGAAGAGGTTCTGTAATTCCAAATAAGGTAGATGTGGAAGAAGAAATAGCGTTAGTTCTCTTTAGTTTAACATTCATTAGTAAAGCTGCACTGATCGCTGCCCCTAATTGTCCGGCCATACTGGCTGTAATAAGTGGGTTTAGCACATTTTCACCTGTATCGGCAAGTAGCTGAAGCTCAATGATTGACAAAGAATGATGAAGTCCTGTAATAACCAAGAGTTGTTGAAGTGCGCCAAATATGATATATCCAATACCAAAAGGTGCATTAACCAGCATAACGATAAAGTCACTGACTGCAATCTCTAATGTATGAGTGATAGGACCTAGGATAAAGAGCATTAGAAAAATGGTTACTGTTAACGTTACAAACGGCGTTACAACCAGGTCGATAATCTGAGGAACAACTTTCCGTAGCTCTTTCTCAATTCTTGATACCAGATACCCTGCTACGATAGCGGGGATGATGGACCCTTGATAACCTACAATAGGAATATTCAGTCCCAAGAAAGAAACGTTGAATGCTTCAGCGTCTCCACCGGCAACAGCCCAAGCATTAGGCAACTGGGGAGCTACCATCATAAGACCGACTACGATACCGATGATGGGATTTCCGCCAAATTTACGAGTGGCACTATAGGCAATAAGTACTGGTAGGAAAGCAAATGCGGTATCTGTCAGCATCTGGAACATGCTCAGCATAAGTGGGCTAAATTCTACACCCAACTCCACAAGAAGTCCTCTTAGACCCATTAATAGTCCCGTTGTGACCAGTGCAGGAATCAGAGGAATCAGAATATCCGCCAAAGTTCGAACGACTTTCTGAACGGGAGTCATATTGGAGTAAACGTCTTCTTTAAAGGCTGTATCCGCTGATTCATCCATCTTCGTATATTGCTTAAATTCAGCATAGACTTCATTTACCTTTCCAGTTCCGAAAATGAACTGGTGTTGTCCTGTGTTAAAGAAGTAACCTTTGCTTCCAGTGACATTTTCCGCTTTTTCCTTGCTCACCTTGCTGTTATCTTTTAAGATAATTCGAAGTCTGGTAGCACAGTGTTCAAAATTTTTGACATTATCTTGGCCTCCCACAGCGTCAAGAATGTCTTTGATGGTTTGTTCATTTTTCATTAATGATTCCTCCTTTTGTTCTGTTGTGCCTAAGAATAAGTGCAATACAAGCTGTGTTTCAACCTATTAAGGAACCGGTTCCTTTCCGGTTCAAAAATGAAAGAAGTAAGTTTCCCATCAGTGAAACCGGTTCCTCTTGATTTAAATAGTAAACCCTTTCATAGTTAAAGTCAAGCGTTTTCCAAAAAATTTTTGTGTTTATTATGGACCGACTGGCGACGACCTTTCCTTGGCAAAAGCCTCAAAATGAAGGCAAAGTGCGACGTGACATAGAGATGGGCAGTTTTTTGACCATGACGATGATTCTGTATTTAGTTATCCCATAACCGCCAACACCAGCGGCATCGCGAAAATCCCAATCAGGATGGAGACGGAATTCATGAAGGCCGAGGTTTCAACGTCACCCCCAGCTTCGTCGGTGAAGCCGGTCGCCATTGAAGCGATCGGTGAAAAGAACAGCATGCAGAGGATCGTCTTCACGACCGTTGAGACCGGCAGGAATAGGACGATCAGGATGGAGAAAATCAGCGAAAACCCGTAGCGGATGGCCAGATATTTGAAGGCCAGCTTGAAGCGATGGGCATCCAAGCCCAGTTCCAAACCGATCCCAATCATCAGCATCGCCATGAACGTATTGGCACCGCCTACCGTGGCCGTGAAGGTGATGACCGCGTCCGGCAATTGCAGCCCGAACAGACGCATCAAAAGCAGCAACAGATAGGTGTCGAACAACGGTGAAAGGAACATGAGCTTGAGGAAGCCCCATAAGGTCGTTTTTTGTGTATCATCCGCCACCGACCGGGACCAGCCATAACCGATTCCGGCAGCGCCGAAGGAATTGCCGACATCGAAAAGGGAAGCGAAGATGATCGACTGCGGACCCATCAATCCGGCGATGTACGGCATCGCAAAGGCACCGACATTGTAGCTGCCGATGTTGATGATTCCGAAAGCCTGCTCTATGCCGCCTTTGCGCTGATTCAACAGATAGCCGGTAATTTGTTGGACCAGATTCGTGATGATGCCGATCGCGGTTAAAAACAACAGGTTGTAGGTGATGTCGAACGTATTGAAACTGGTGATCAGCGCGCAAGGCAAAGTGATCCGCAACACAATTTTGGAGAATTTCGGAAAATCCTCCGCGCTTACCCATCCGATCCGTTTGATGACGTAGCCGATCACGATGATCAAAATCAATGATGCGGCTTTTGCTGCTATTTCCCCCATTACGTTCCCCCTGCTCGCTTTTTTCCTTCAATTATAACAAAAAAAGTGCCGTCGCATCCGATCTTTCAGTATTTAGTAATCGCGTTACGGATTCTTTTGCATCCTCGATCAGAGCATTCAAAAAAGTTCCGCCTTCCCCACTGGAATGGGCTTGGCGGAACTTTGAGAGGCTTGCTATTCTTCGTACTTCAAAACAGAACGCTCGCCCAACGGTTGGACTTCTCTGTTGTTGCCATCATAATATTCATTGAAGGCCGCGATCTGTTCCGCTGATACCTCAACAGGATTCGCCAACACATACCACTCGACATTTTCGGTCAGCGGCGGTGTCGTCAAAGAGCCCAGGTAATGGTAGTAGCTTTTGTTGGCTGGCAGCAGCTCGGCAACGTTCAGGCTGAGCCCGCTCGCAACCGTTGATTCTTCGTTCGCCTCCACATCATCCAGGATCGCCTGGAAGGCAGCATTCTCTGTTCCCTCTTTAAAGAAAACCGCAATGACCGCCAGGCGTCCGTCCTGTGCTTTGTGGACAAAATGCAGTTCGATTGGGAAGCTTTCGCCATCCACTGTATGCTCGCTCGGGGAGTGCAGATGGAATTGGGCCAATTCAAAACTACGCCCGGCAATTATCGCCTGCCCGCCGTCCTCGATTTCGATGCTGTGTCCGTTGTCGATCACATCGATGATCTCCTCCGCATAATCCAACGTCAGAGAGCCGTCTGTTGCCATCGCTTCGGCCGCACCCGTTTCGATATTGATCGGGGATTGCATCTCACCGGATTCGAAAACCCATTCATCCTGGTCCTCATAGTCCAAATGCTCTTCGGCACCTTCTTCATTTACGCTTCCGGAAGTCTGTTCCGTCGTCGCTTGAATGCTGCTGTCTGTTTCAATAACTGCTTCTTGACCGCAGCCGCTCAGACCCAATAAGGCGAATGCCCCCAAAACCGCCAAGACTTTGTTTAATCCTTTTGCATCATTCATTATTCCACGCTTCCTCCTTTAAACAATATCTACTTATTATACAAAAAACAGAAATTAAATTATCGGTCAAGTCGATGAAAAACAATAAATCAACAGCCGACCACTTCTGATTTCTGCATTCAAAAGGATATTGCGCTGAGGGAAAGGTGGGGCTATCCCGTCCCATAAGTCGTCGCGCAGGACCACTTCGTAACCGAGTTCAGCCAGCATGCGCATATCCTGTTCGATTGTGATGCCGCCGCTGCAGACGGTCAGGCCGGCCTGTTGCGCGGCGCGGATGGCGGCGACCTTGTCATCATAGGTGTGGGTTGTGCAGACATCGAACACATTTCCACAGAAATGCGCACGCACATCATCAGCGGCTGCGCACAGCTCATCGAGCGGTACCTCGGTCAATTCCATGGCTTCCTCTTTTGTCAGATGTCCGCCTGCGTAATGCTTATTTTTGATTGCTTCCATTGTCTTCAGGCTTCTTCCGGCCCGCTCCTCATTTTTTACGGATAATCCAATTTCTTTTTCGCTCATCATTCTTCCCCATCCATTCTGATATTTATGCCTGTTTCAATCATCACATACGGCAAAAAACATGTCGACCAAAAAGATAAAATGGGTAACAACAAAAAGACCATTCCCAATCTTCAGGGAATAGTCTTTTCGTTTCAGCGTTCTTTTCCACAATCCAAGTAGTTTGATTGGGACAAACCTATTTCTTTCCATACTTTGCCTGTTATCCGTTGTCTGTCCCGGGTTCGCCGAAAATCGGAAACCCATCCGCGCTCCAGGTGAACACTTGCGCGTGCGCATGGCGGTCAGGCACATCCAAGGGATCGCCC
>NZ_JBSQPW010000027.1:0-45322 GCF_055118575.1 Trichococcus sp.
TCAATGGCTTCAAAGCATTGGTAATACTGGATTATTGAGTAATTCGCTGTCTATAAAGGTTTTTAAAATTTTTTATGCATTTGATATTGCAATTAAGCCAAGGATTAAATTTTTATATTTTTATAAAATATACTAGACAAACCAAAAAAATAGTATATTATTATTGTTATTGGCTCGTTCGGATGATATGGAATTTGAGTCAATTAATTTTCAAATTGTCGAA
The DNA here is from genome assembly GCF_055118575.1 of Trichococcus sp. Classification (NCBI taxonomy): domain Bacteria; kingdom Bacillati; phylum Bacillota; class Bacilli; order Lactobacillales; family Carnobacteriaceae; genus Trichococcus; species Trichococcus sp. The sequence goes on from NZ_JBSQPW010000027.1 coordinate 224, forward strand.
CCGTTGCTATCAGATATATCACGTTAGGAGGATTACTATGTATACCATGTCCAACATAAAAAACCTCTCCTTGAAGATTGTACTCGCTGAAAAGAATACAATCACATCGGCCCAACCTACTAACTACCAAAAATTTCCTTATGTTAAACTTTTCTACGTTACATCTGGGGATGTTTCTTTAATCATGAGAGAAACGACGGAAAAACTCTCAAAAGATCAGCTGATCTTATTGAATCCGAATGTAGAGTACTATTGGGACCTGACAGGAGATAAAGCTGCAGAAATCATCGAAATAGGCATTCACGGACTTGAGTTCTCAAAAATCGGGGATGCAGAGAGCGACTTCTCTTATTACCGCCATAACGACGGTGAAAAAGAAACCGCAACTTTCCTGAATTTATTGCTGGATGAAATGAGCACACGCAACCAAGGCTACGAAGAGGTCAGCAAACGCTTCGTCGAGATCATCCTGATCCACTTGTTGCGTCTGGAAGAATTCTCGATCCGCAATTCACTGAACAAAAAGAACCACAAAGAAATCCAAACGGTCAAGAATTACATGAAAGTGAATTACCACAAGAACATCACTTTGGATGACTTGGTGGATCTGGTCCACATCAATAAGTTCTACCTAATCCGGATCTTCAAGCAGGAAGTCGGCATGTCGCCGATCGACTACTTGATCCATATCCGTATCGACGAAGCGCAAAAAATGTTGCGCAACACCAATATCGCAATCGCCGATATCGCGCACTTGGTCGGCTTCCAGTCACCGTCGCACTTCTCGAAAACATTCCGGGAATTATCGAACTGCACGCCTTCACAATACCGCCGTCAAGGAAACCAATAATACAACAAAAAGAAGAAGCCGTTGCTTATGCGGCTTCTTCTTTTTGTTCCTCCAATGCCCGCAAATACTCTGCCGCCTCGCGCGGTCTGCGGACATGCAGTGGACAATGCTATACTGTAGTTAATAAACCTGAAAGGAACGATACGAATGATACGCAAAGCACAAAAAGAGGACTGCCCGGAACTGTATGATCTGATCCACGAGATTTTCGTTGATATGGAATTGCCGCTGCTTGATCTCTTGGATCCGGATGTCCTGAAAGCCGCGGTAGTTCGGGCGATGCACGAGGACGTCTACCGGTTCAGCTACCGCAACGGCCTCGTCTACGAAGAAGAGGGGGAAATACTCGGCTGTTGCTTCGGCTATCCGGGAGCCTCAGAACCGATCATCGATGCCGCACTCCGGACCGCTTTTGAGGAAATGCAGATCACTGGGCCCAGACTTTTCCCCGACAGCGAAACGTTTGCCGGAGAATGGTATCTGGATTCCATCGTGACGAAGCAGGCAGCGCGCGGAAAAGGTGTCGCCCACCAATTGCTGCAGGCACTGCCGACACTCGCCACAGCCGCGGGCGAAACCGTCATCGGCCTGAATTGCGACAAGGACAATCTGCAGGCAAAAAAACTCTATGAAAAAGTCGGCTTCCGGACCGTTTCCGAGCGGATTTTGAGCAGCCATGTCTATGACCATATGCAATGGGAACCCGAAAGAATTGCCGATATCAAATAAAAAAATCAGCCGCCGTCTGTATAAACACTGCAGCTGATTTTTTATTGTTTCAGGTCAAAAAGAAAGGTGGATCCTTTTCCAGGTATGCTTTCGACCGACAAAACGATGCCATGTCGATTGGCTATCTGCTTGGCGACAGCCAAACCCAGACCGGTGCCTTGCTTGTTACTTTCTTCATTTGATTTGAAGAACTTTTCAAAGATGTACGGTTGATCCTTTTCCGGAATCCCCGGCCCGTTGTCGGTGACAGCCAATCGGCAGCCTTCACCTGAGCCAGTCAAAGTGATCCGGATTTCGCTCTTTTCGGCAGAAAATTTGACGGCATTTTCCATCACGGCGAGCAGCATCTGCCGCAGCCGGGTATAGTCCCCCATCAGCATAAACGCCAGTGGCTCTTTCGAGAAAGTCAGCGTAATCCCCTTTTCCCTTGCGATATAGCGGACTGATCGGATGGCGTTCTCCACGACATCCACAAAATTCAAGGAGCTCATCTCCATTTGATAGTCCGGATTCTGCAACCGTGACAGTTCCAGCAGATCATTGATCATCCGCTCCAGATGGATGCTTTCGGTCAACATCTGCTGGTGGTATTCATCGATTTTGGAGGGATCCTCGACCACATGATCGTTCAAGGCCTCCAATGAACCACGGATGACCGTGACCGGCGTGCGCAATTCATGGGAGATGCTCGTGATGAAATCCTTGCGCATCTTATCCAGTTTGGCGCTCTCTTGCGCGGCTTCCGCCAACTTATCCGCCAGAATATCGATATTAGCCGCAAGCGAACCCATTTCATCATCTTGGACGATGCCTGTCTGAGCTTCGTAATGGTTGTCCGCCAACTGCTGTGTCGTTTCTTCCATCCTTTTCAGCGGCTGGATGAAGCGTTTCGCCAACAGGACCGCTATCCCGATGGCTGCGATCAAGGCCACCGCTGCACTGATCCCCAAGGTCGACAGCCCCGAGCGCACGGCAGTCTGCATGTTTGCGATATAGTCGTGCAAAAGGACCGCAGCAATGACCTCCCCTTCTGAGGAGAGCACCGGTGCCCCGACCGTGATGGAGGTATCCTCCAATAATGGGCTGAAGCCTTCGCTGAAGGCGACTTCGCCTTCGAATACCTCATCGACAAGCGCCAGCGCAGCGCCTGGTAGTTCCGCATAGGTGATCTCTTTTTTGCCGGTCCCGACACTGATCGTCTCTGCGGATTGATCGACGATCCACACCTCGCCCATCGCGATATCCTGAATGGCTGTGATATAGGCGTTGTATCCGTTCACATTATTGCGTCCGGTCGCCCCAGTTGCGCCGGATTGCGCGACCAGGGGATTACCTGCCTGCTTTCCGGCATCATTACCATTCACAGTGAGTGCGCCCTCATCTAAAGCGGGACTCCCGCCTTCCAGATAATCCGCGACGCCAGCAGCGATCGCCTCGGCCCGCTCCTGCATACCCGCCCGGTAGATTTCTTCGGTATGCCGGGTGAACAGCAACAGGAATGCCCCTCCGACCACCACGGAGAACAACAGGATGACGGATGCGAAATAGAGGACCAGCTTGCGGGTGATCTTATATTTCATCAGTTTCTACCTCAAATTTATAACCGACTCCCCACACCGTTTTGATGTCCCAAGCCGGATGGGGAATCTGGTCGATTTTTGCCCGCAGGCGTTTGATGTGCGAATCGACTGTCCGATTATCGCCGAAATAGTCGTAGCCCCAGACGCTGTCCAACAAATTGTCGCGGCTGAAAACCTTGTTTTTGTTCGTCGCCAAAATCCAAAGCAGCTCGATCTCTTTTTTCGTGAGATGGACTTGGTGACCGGCGACCTTTACGATAAACTCGTCCAACCGGATCTCCAGATCTTCATGGACGTAGAGTTTATGCTGATCCTTATTTTCCGGCGTCTGGTCCAAACGCCGCAGGATCGCCCGGATGCGCGCCATCACTTCGCCCGGCGAAAACGGCTTGACGATGTAGTCGTCCGCCCCGATATCGAGGCCCATGATGCGTTCGAAGTCTTCCCCCCGCGCCGTCACCATGATGATGGGGACCGAGGAAACTTTCCGGATTTCCCGGCATACCTCGAAACCGTCCTTTTTCGGCATCATCACATCCAACAGAATCAAGTCGAATTTGCCTTTCCCGAATGCCTGCAGCGCCTGCTCGCCATCATAGGCGACAGCCGTTTCGTAGCCATCCTTTTCTGCGTACTCCTTCAGGATGGCCGTGATCTGTTTATTGTCATCCGCAATCAATAGCTTTACCATCGTAATCACTCCTCATGGAAATCATACTGGAAAAATATGGCAAGATTATGTTTTCACCCCGATAATACCATACAAACGTGCCATTAAAAACACGCTTCTGCCATACTTTTTGATTATTCTATGTTCAAGAAAGAAATAACAAAAAAACATTCCAGGAGGAAACAAAAATGAACAAGACGAGAATCATGACTATCCTATCCGTTGCAGGCTTATTTGTTGGAGGGGCCGCGCCGGTACTGGCAGCGAGCGACACAGCAGCCCAGAACGGAACCATGAACCAAGAGCAGATCAAGTCAGGCGAATGCACAAACGAAGGCGCAAAAAAACAAGGTAATGAAGATGCAACCATGAAACGCGCCCGCGAGAAAAGCGGAACGTGCGACGGGACTGGTACGCAAGCCAAGCAGGACGGCAATCAAAATGCCACGGGCGAGACTGACGGCGACGGCAACCAATACGGTGCAGCCGATGCAGAAAATGACGGCAAGAACGGCGTCCGCGATCAATCCTGCCAAGCAGAATAACAGCTCATCATAGCAATACGAAAATACCAGACAGAGGGGCGGTCTCGAAACGAGACCGCCCCTCTGTCTGGTATTTCTTTGCATTCGCAGAACGGAAACCCGAGAGAGCGCGCATCTGTCGACTAAACGATCACCGAAAACCACATCAAACCTGACCGAGCGTCCTTTTGTCGGGCATCCGCCCAGGACGGTACCGCGGATTGTCGAGAGATCACGCAACTGTAGGTGGTTCTCGCCGCCAAAGTCTTTTTGGCATTTTGTTCAGAGCATCCATTCCTTGTAATTTCAGAAAAACTCCTTCGCGCCGTAGACCACGATCCCCAGCATCCCCATGTAAGCCAGGAACAGGACATCATTTCCGGAAAAGCCGATATCATAATAGTAGGTCCGGCTCTCCTTGTCGGAAAAGCGTTTCGCTTCCATAGCAACGGCGATGCGGTGCGCACGCCGGATGCTACCGGACAACAGCGGGATGGTGTAGACTTTCATCTTGAAGAGGATGCCCTTCAGCCCCTTCACCCTTTCGCCGCCGCGCACCTTGCGGGCATTGCGGATCGTTTCGAATTCCTCCGTCATGATCGGGATCAAGCGCAGCGCCGCCATGAAGCTGTACGCGTATTTAGGATCCATCCGCAGCTGCTGCATCAACGAATAGAATAAATTGACTGGCCGGGTCGTCAAGGCGAAGGTCAAGCCAAGCACGGCGAAGACCAATGCGCGCAAGCCGATCAGCATGCCCCGCAGGAAACTTTCTTCGGTGATGCGGATCAATCCCCATTCGAACCAAAGCGTTTGTCCGTTCCCGAACAGGATCATGGCGCTGGCTGTCGATACGAAAATCGCACAGAACGGGATCAGCAGCAACAAGATCCGCTTCAGCGGCTGCCCCGTAAACAGCAGGAACAGGAGCAAAAGCCCGCTGCCGATGAATGCCATCAACTCAAGATTACGGACAAACAGCACAACGATGCATGTCAGCAGCGCCACGGCCAATTTCAGGCTGGGATTGACCCGGTGAAGCCAGGTTTCTTTGACCATTTCCCATTCCCTCATCCGCAGAGCCCCCCTACCAGCCGCAGATCGGCGGAGACTGCGGTCCGCCTGTCCATAGCCGATCCCGTGGTCTCGCGGATTTCGCCGTCAACAACTTGCCAAAATGCCGTCCCGTAATTCCGGGCGATCACTTCATCGTGCGTCACCATCAGGATGACAGCGCCTTTTTTGCGGTAATTCTCCAAAAACCCCAACAAGGCGAAGGTGTTTTTGGAATCCAATCCGAAAGTCGGTTCATCCAAAAGGATTAGCTGCTGGCCTTGGATGATCGTCGCCGCTACGCTCAGACGGCGCTTCTGCCCCATCGAAAGTTGGAAAGGATTTTTCTCCCGCTGTCCGCTCAACTGGAAGAGCTCCAGATATTCCTCCACAAGCCGGTCGATTTCGGCTTGGCCTTTCCCGTCCAGCCGGAGCGAGTAGGCCATCTCTTCATAAACCGTGTTCGCAACGAACTGGTACTCCGGATTCTGGAAGACGAAAGCCATCCGCTCCGCCAGCTTCTTCACTTTTTTGATCGGCCTGCCCTCCAGCTCACAGCGGCCGCTCGTTTTGATGAACTGCATGACCGCATGGAGGAAGGTGCTTTTCCCAGCGCCGTTCTGACCGTGGATAATGACCCATTCGCCAGGGTAGGCCGCCAGCTCGACTCCGCTGATTTTTGTTTCCCCATTGCGGAAGCCTTTGAAATCGCGCAGCTCCAATAGCGGACGCTGCAACCCAAAAGAACCGTGCTCCCTTTGCAACGGCGTTCCTGCCAGATGCCGGTCCCATACGCCCGGAAACCAAATGCCTTGCTCCATCATCTCATCCTTATAGGCCGAGAAGATTTCTGCGTTCGGCCCATCGGCGATGATACGGCCGGCTGCATCGAACAGAACAAGGCGTTCGGCGAATACGAGCACATGATCGATTTTGTGCTCCACGATGACGACCGTTTTGTCCCGGCAGACTTCCTGCAGCACTTCCCAGATCGTCTCCGTCCCTTGCGGATCCAGCATGGCGGAAGGTTCGTCCAAAAAGAGCACCTCCGGATCCAAAAGCAATACCGAGGCGATCGCCAGCCGCTGCTTCATCCCGCCCGACAGGCTCGCGATGGGGATGTGGCTATCCGCCAATTCCAAGCCCACTTGTCGAAGCGCGCAGTCTATTCGGGCAGCCATCTCCTCGCGCGGAACCGCCAGATTTTCGAGCACGAATGCGAGCTCTTCATCGACGTAAGGCATGCAGAACTGACTGTCCGGATCCTGGAAAACGTAGCCCCAGGAAGCCGGCGTCACGAGCTTTTCTGCCTTCAGCGGCACTTCGATCGATTGCGGAATCAGCCCGCTCAGCACCTGCAGCAGCGTGGATTTGCCGCAGCCGGACGGGCCCAACAGCAGCACTTTCTCACCGGCCGCGACCGAAAAGTCCAAGTCGCGGAACAGCAAATCGGCATCCCCGGGAAATTTCAGCTTCAGTTTTTCGACATAGGCTTGCTTGCCCATTTCCGCCAACCCCCTCAATCCAACTCTGTGAAATCATCACTCGTAAGCGGACGGACAAGGTTCGTCACGCCGGTGTCCTCCAAAACTTCCGCCAGGTAATAGGCCAGCACGCCGGCAAAGAAAATCGAGCCTGCGAATCGGGCAAGCAAGTAAAGTGCCAAGTTCCATGGAGCCAACTCGGCGATCTGGCCGTTCAGCGCATCCACCAGCAGCGATCCCACGCAAGATGCCGAGGCAGCCAGAGCGGCAACCTTCAGATCAAAGCGTTTGTAGCGGAAGGCCATGAACACCAATTCCGCAAACAAGCCCTGCACCACGCCGGAAAGCAGCACGGTCAGACCCCAAGGCGAACCCAACAGGAATTCTCCTGAAGCTGCGGCGATTTCCGCCAACAGCGCCACACCCGGTTTGCGGATGATAAAATAGGCGACGGTTCCGGCGATGAACCACATGCCGTAAAGCAGCTGATCAAGGTGCAGACCCAACGGCTGCACTGCGTAATAGACCGTCCCCCACAGGATGTAGACGATCCCGAATGCGATGGCGATGACGATCGTCACCAAAATATCTGTCAGTTTCAATTCTTTTTTCATTTTTTCTGTCTCCTCTTTATGTTTTATTTTTATTTTTATTTTTCCAACGGCACCGGCCAGGTCTCCATCCGGTAGCCCATTTCCCAAAAAGCGTATTCGTATTGGCTGCTGATGATGAAATGCGCTTTCATCCTTTCGCGGTCCGCCTCGCTCACGGCTACGGCGATTTTATCCAGATGCGCAATCTGTTCATCCACCCGGTCCTGGAAATCCTTCCCGCCATAGGTAGCGATCCATTCCTGATAGATCGGTTCTTCCGGCGCCGCGTCCTGGAAGGCGTCCCCGATTTCGGCGTAGAGCCAATAGCACGGCAGCACGGCAGCGATGACGTCCCCCAGATGGCCCGCGTGTCCGGCCCGGTAAAGGTGGGAAGTGTAGGCGTAAGTGGTCGGCGCCGGTTTGAAAAACTCTTTTTCCTCCGCGGTGATGCCCAGCAGTTTTGCAAATTGTTCATGCAGGCCGATTTCGGCGCTGTACGTATGCTTCGCGAAGTCGGCGAATTGGTTGGTCGTCTCGATATCCGGCGCTTTGGCCGCGCCAAGCGCCAAAATTTTGGCGAAGCGCGTCAGGTAATAGGAATCCTGCTGGATGTAGAAACGGAAATTCTCCAAAGGCAAGCTGCCATCCCCGATCCCTTTGACGAACGGATGCACCATGCTGGCCGCCCAGATAGGTTCGACCGCTTGGCGGATTTCTGCTGAAAATGTCACTGCTTTCCCTCCATATGTTGGGAGCATCCGCCAGGTTCTGATCCATCCGGACGGCCGCTCTTATTTTTTGCAAACAAAAAACCACTCTCTTCCCAACGGAAAAAAGTGGTTGTACGTTCCTTAGCTGATAGGGACTTACTTGGCCAAAAAGAGGCCGCCACTTCCCTACGCTGGTACAAACCAGATCAGGTTCTAAGGGTCTCGAAGTCCTACTTCGATCTCAGCTTTTTGGCGGACAGTCATCCGCCGGTAAAGCACCCCTAGTGGTTAAAAAGAATATTCAGTTCGTTTGCTGTTGTTCTAATCGTATCATAATTTTTCAGGAAGTCAACTCACTGTTGTCCTGCTTATCGGTTGATGATGTGCACAACAGAAAAAGCTGCCCCAATGAGGCAGCCTTTTCTGTAAGTGAAATCCACATGATCAAATTTGGTGGGTTACGCTCCGTATTTTCCAAACAATGCTTGTCCATCCGCTTCAAAAACCTGCAGTGCCTGCAATGCCAAATCTTTGTTAAGCATACTGTTCAGGACATCCGGAGGGATCGTGGCAGTATGAGCGCCCGATTCCAAAGAATCGATGACTTGTTGGGAATTTTTGAAGCTCGCTGCCATGATTTTGGTCTTGTATCCTCTGGCATCGATGAATGTCCGCATGGAACGGATCGCTTTGAATGGATCGATCGCATTGTTCAGCATCCTGTTCACATAGGGTGCCAGATAATCACATCCTGCGGCGGCGGCCAGGATCCCCTGATCGGCAGAATAGATCAGTGTACCGAGGATATCTCTCTCCGGATCATCCTCTTTCACTTTTTTGATTGTTTCCAATCCTGCTTTTGTAACGGGAATCTTTATCGAAAGTCGATGATTTGCATCAAATGTCTTTATTGCTTCATAATCGGCAAACATTTCTTCAGCAGTCGTACCCAGCAATTGCACAAAAAGTTCCGTCGGCTCCAAAGCCAATAAATCTTGTAATTGTTTGAAGCGACTGCCGGAACCGGTCGACAAAATCGTCGGGTTGGTGGTGACTCCTTTCAGAAATCCGCTGTTCAAAAAACTTCCGATTGCTTTGATGTCGTTAGAATCTATGTACATAAGCGACTACCCCACAGTTTCAGTTATTTTGATGATGGTGCCTTCCGCGATTTCGTTCACTGCCTTGTTTTCGACATACAGTGACCCTGCCAGTTCAGCGACGGTTTCCCCACTGAAGTTGATGGTGATGTGCCCTAAATCCCTCAAGTTTTTGTTGACGACATCTCCTACAGCTGTGACGCGATAACTTTCATCGCCGATAACCAACGCGTGTCCCAGTTGAATATCTTCCTCTAGCGCATTTTGTTCAATCAGGAAGCAATAAGGCCGCAATGCTTCCGGCGCATCGTCTCCGAACAATACCATCATATCCTCCGCCAAGAATTCCTTCGCGTTGGGTCCGATTTCTGTGACTACCGTTGAATAAATTGACATTTTCTTCACCTTTTCCGATCATTAGTTTTTAGCATATGAGGCCAAGCGGGCTTGGTCTGCTTTTCTTCCTTTTTAATATAGTCCGAAGCTTGCTAACCAAGCGACGAATACGCGGGGCACACCGTTCAGGAATCGCGAGTAAAGAACGGATGGCACGCCGACTTCCACTGTTTTGGCTTCTGCTTCCTGCAAGCCTAACCCTACCGGAATGAAATCGCAAGCATTTTGTGTGTTGATTGCGAATAAAGCCGGTAAAGCCAAACTCGGTTCGATATTGCCTTTGCCGATTTCAACGCCGATCAATGTTCCGATAACTTGCGCAATTACAGCGCCAGGTCCCAATAAAGGAGAAAGGATAGGCAGAGAGCAGATGAAGCCGATGACCATCAATCCCCAGACATTGCCTGCCAACGGAATCATCATTTTCGCGAACAGATTGCCGATTCCGCTGCCTTGGATGATACCGATCAGCATCGCCACAAAGGCCATGAACGGGATGATCGTCTGCAATACCGTCTGCACCGCTTCACGGGCTGACTGCAGCATGATCGCAATCCCTTTACCGGCAGCCAAACCGATTTTAGCCACAACGCTGCCTTTTTCGGCGTTTTGTTGCGTCAGCTTTTTGTCTGTCGTGTAAGCTACCTTTTCTTCTGCAACTGGTTCTGCAGCAGCCGTGCTTGCCGCCGCTACGTTTGCTGTTTCGCCGGTGACTTGGATCTGATTCAAACCAACATTTGAAACGTAAATTTCTTCGGTGATGTATTTAGCCAAAGGACCGGATTTGCCGGTGGCAACGACATTGATTGTTGGGATGCCTTTTTGCGGATAGATGCCGCATCTCAATGTTCCGCCGCAATCGATGATGGCCAATGCCGTTTCATCGTCCGGGATGGATGTTTTAAATCCATTCACGGCTTCCATCCCTGTAAGTTCAGCAATTTTGTCGACGATGGCAGGTTTTTCCCCTCCGCCAACGATGTAGATGAATTTATGTTTTTGCTCTGTTGGTGTGATGATCAGTGGTCCGCCCCAGCCGCCGGATCCTTTTTCGATTTTGATGCTGTTATATTTTGTCATAATGAATACCCCTCTCGTTCTCATGCATTCTGTTTGTTTTAAGCAACATCTTCTTGGTCGTTATTATTGAACTTTAGCGGTTTTGCTCAACTGGATGCCGGATTTTTTGCAGACATAAGCCGTCGTGAAGTCGGTTACGTATGCGCCGACAGCATTCATCACAAGCCCGACAAGCAGATAACGGATTGCCAATGGCGTGGTGCTCAAGCCTAACGTTTCAACACCTGAAGCGATTCCCAGGAATACGAACAATTCGCCTGCATTGATATGCGGGAAAAGACCGTTACTCGTGTGGTTGTATTGCGCAAGTGCCGCGTAGAAACTTGGTTTGTAAAATTCAGGCAAGAATCTTCCCAATGTGAACGAGGCGGGATTACCCAACATGAACGCTGCCAAGAAAGGCAGAATGCAGTTCCGGACCAAGGAATATTTGGAGAAGCGTTGTGCAAGTCCATTGATTCTTTCCTCACCGATCAGTTTGATCACGACGTTCATGAATACCATCAGCATCAAGACGATCGGCACGATGCCGGTCATCCAGCTCATAAATGTATCTGCACCTAATTGAAATAGTCCGATGAAGCTTTCTGCGCCTTTAACTAAAAAGTCCATATGTAACACTCCTTATTTTATGTATTATTTCCTATTATTTCTTACGCGATTTATCCGAATTTGATGTGTGTGATTTTTTTGGTCAGTTCCTTAAAGGGCGATTCTTTCTCCGGAATGATTTCTCCGCTCATGAACATCCTGTAGTTGGTGACCGCATTCATGATGGTTTTGCGGGTGATCTTGATTTCAGCCAGCACATCCGGATCGTCTGCCTTGATGGCTTCGATGGATCTGCCGTTGAAATTGTTGTACGGTTTGAATCTGGCTAAGATCGTGGTTCCCTGCAGCTTTTTGCCCCTGACGATGACGCCTTCCGCATCCAGTTGGAACATGATGATCGTTCCTGAGGTCAGTTTCCCTGCCCGTTTGCCTATCGCAACCCTGCCGTCCGCCTTCAATTCGTTGTATTCAGTGCCGAAATGCCTGATCTGGAAAAAGCCCAGTGCGCTTTGGATCAAAAAAGCACCGACAACCAGAATACCCAATGCAAACATATTGTTCATCTATTTTGTACCTCTTTTCTCCAGCATCTCAATCAACCCTTGTGCATCCTCCACTTTTTTCAGAACATTGATCAAAGTAGGCTCATTGATGACCTTAAAGACAAAATCATATACTTGCATCAAGATTTTCTCTTGTTGCTCAGAAATGTTCTCGGGTGTCACCAGAAACAACATCAAGGAAAAAGCATCATTGCGGTTGGCCATTGTGATGTTTCCCAAGACGAATACCAACTTGTTGATGTTGGGATCGGTTAAATGCGGGAAAGCTACCTTATTCTCATAAATCATCGTATGCCGTTCTTCTTTTTCGACGAACCGATCGAGGATATCCTCGGACAATCGGTATCTTCTGGACAGGTAGGACATGATTTCTTCCACATAATCAAAGTAGCCCATTTGGCCTTTCAGATTGACAAGGTGATAACTGATGTTTTCGTTCGTCAGGTACTTGATGTTGTATTGATCTTTCTCCACTGCATAGATTTTTTGGGCCAAGTCGTCCGGGCTGACCAGTCTGTCGATCTTGATGACAGGGACTTCGGTGTCCAAAGAGATCTCTTCGGTTGTGAACAGCAGCCGGAATCGCTTCAGTTTTTCTTTCGGAAGGCTGTCGGTGTTCAGGTGAACGATATTCATCTCATTCCCGACTATCTCTTTGATCTGCCTGCTGATCAGCTCAAAGCTGCCTCTCCCAAGATTGGTGATGATGCCGACATCCTTTGTGCTTTTGCCTTTCGGATCGTTCGCTTGCCGTTCGTCCAGCATCAGTGCGTAGTAGACAGCCAGATAGCTGATGTCATCCGCACTGGCACGCAATTGGTACAGGCGATTCAGTTCGGAAAGCGAAATCTTCGCCAGCTCGAAGGCTAAAGGGTATTTGAGTTTGATCTGCTCCAGGTAAAGATCTGTGTTTGGGATCCGGAAGACCAGTCTGTTTATCAGGAAAAGCAGATGGTATTTTACTTTATCAAAGAAGGCTTCTTCATCAATCTCGATCATGACCTGATCGCGTACCGTCTTCAGCATGCTGGAAACAACTTGCCTCAGCACCTCTTCGTTTTCGGTATTTTCGCTTCCTTTTACGTAAGCGGAATTCCTTGTGTTGATCGGGAAGGAAAGAAAAGCAATTTCATGGTCATTCAATGAAACCGCAAATTTCTTTTGCAGCAGTTGAACATAGGCGATGATGTTTGCCGAATCCGCCTCGAAGTTTTTGTACATCGGGATTTCGGAATCGATTGTATGCCCGTGCGTCACCCTGTGAGCGCTTACGGCGAAAGCCTTATAAAGCAATCCTTTTGCCTGCTCATCCAGCTTGTAGTCCCGGGCGAGTCCGTCAAGCACTCCTTGAACCTCCTGGTCCGGCAGAAAGGTCATCTGCAGCAACTCGAAGACTTCATAGATGAGGACCAATCGTGTGCCGAATTCGCTGCACTGGAAGGTGATGCCTTTGTTCGGGATGCCGACAACTTTTGCATTGTATTTCTCCAAAAGTTGCTTCAACTTTTTCAGGTCGTTGTTCACCGTGCTCCGGCTTACGCTCATTTCTTCGGAGAGGTCTCCGATATTCAGATATTCCTCTGTCACTATCAGGCGGTACAATAAGTACGCAATCCTGCATTCTACTTTATTAAAATCCTGCTGTGTGTTGTAACGAAGTGTGTTGAATATGTTCGCCCCCTCCTCTCTGACGATGTCTACTTGTGATTCATCCTTGATCCGGATTTTTAGGAATCCTTCGTAGATAGCGTTCAATTCCGAAATGATCGTTTTGATCTGATAGCTGTTTTTTCCCGACGCTTCCTCGAGACTCTGAAAATTTTTGTCTTTATTTGAAAGTAACACTCTCAGCAAAAGCTCTCTATCGCTTGCCGTTGACATCTGACTGCCCCCATACTATCCTCTAGATTTCCCGCCTGTGATGTTGATTGTTGTTCCGGTGATATAATCGGATTTATTGGAGGACAGGAATGCGACCAAGTAGCCGATTTCGTCCAATTTTCCGACGCGTCCCAACGGAATGCTCTTTTCATACCCTGTATCCAACTGTTCAACCGGTATGTTTCTTGTGTAAGCCAATGCTTCATTGTAGGCAGGAGTTGTCAATCCTGTTTTTTCGTTGATCCCCGGTGCGACACCGACGACTTTGATGCCGAATTTACCCAGTTCTTTTGCCCATGAACGCGTATAAGAATTGGTGGCGCCTTTTGTTGCGGAGTAGATGCTTTGACCGACGGAACCTTCCATCCCGGATTCGGAAGAGATGTTAATGATTGTGCCTTCAACTTTGTTCTTCAGCATGTTTCTGACGACAGCTTGTGTAGTGAATACCATTCCCTTTTGATTGACAGCTGTCATTTTGTTGAATGAATCTTCATCGATTTCATATTTTCTTTCATCGCTGTAGACATCCACCAACAAGCGCGGCAAGTTCATGCCTGCATTATTGACCAAAACATCGATTTTGCCAAATTTCTCAACAGCCTTCTCGACCATTGCCTCGACGCTCGCGATGGAAGTCACGTCTGTCTTCACATTCAGTTTACCATAAACGTTCGTTCCCGTTTCAACACTCAAGTCCGCCACGACGACGTTTGCGCCTTGTTGTTTCAGATGATCCGCGATGTGCAATCCGATGCCTGAATTGCCTCCTGTAACGATAACCGTTTTTCCGTCTAATTCCAACCAATTGTTTGTCATAATGTTTTGTATCCCCTTTCAATCTCTATATTCCAGAGTATAGACCAAATAAAAAATAAATTAATACAGACCTCGGCCGAAAAAAAGGGCCGAATTTTTGAACTAATTCAACTGGCGGAAATCGGAGGAAGAGGATTTAAAACATATTTGTGCGTCTGATTCCGGAAAAAGTGCGCCATTGTTGGGAAAATCTTATTTCTTCTGTTTTTGATCTTGCGGATCGCAAACCTGTATCCGCTGAAAAATTCGAATTAGTGCAAGCATTCCTTCCCTGCAGTGCTATTATCTTTGAACTAATCGGACCTGTGTAAAGGAAAAAAACATACGGATAACTGCGAACGTTCCATTCTCTGAGTGATTCCGTTCGTGACACTTTTTGACGTACTTAATCAAGTACGCTATAATAATGTAAGAAACTTAAAAGGAGGAAATCCTATGTCTATCGTAAATCCAAGTCAGGCACGCAAAGTCTTTTATCAATTACTGAAAGATGTCAACGAAACCCATGAACCCGTCTACATATCAGGTAAAAAGGAAGAAAGCGAAGCGGTTATGGTCAGCAAAAAAGATTGGGACGCTATTCAAGAAACTCTGTACCTTCAATCTTCCGGAGTAGCCGATGTCGTCCAACAACGTGAAAAAGAACATGAATTTGTTACACTGGAGGACATCGATTGGAATACTATGTAAAAATAGCAAAATCCGCTATGAAAGACCTAAAAAATTTAAAAGCCGCTCATTTAGATCAGAAATTCATCGGGTTAATGGATGTTTTGAAAGAGAATCCCTTTCAAAATCCACCGCCTTATGAGAAATTAGTGGGAAATTTGAGTGATAAATATTCACGACGGTTAAATATCCAACATCGGGTAGTCTATTCTGTCGACGTTGACACAAAAGAAGTCATTATCTGGTCTGCTTGGACGCATTACGAAAGATAGTAGCTGCCGCATCAAGGCAGCTACTATCTTTTTTGTCTGAAGCTTCGCCCGGGATCGGATTAACGGGTAACCAGGTGGTGTCCTCCGGTGAACGCAGGCTTCGCCGGAGTTCCGCTGTTAGTCATCTTTGCCTTCTCCGATGAGCAAAGCTTCGTCGGATGTGCGGCTGATTATTACCGATGTGCTCCGGCGGCCGGCGGCTTACCGGAGCTGGGGCCCGCACCCGGCGCGCTCCTCCGGCAAGCGCAGTCGGCCCCGAACCGCAAACAACAAAAGAGCAGTGCGGATCCCCCGAAAGGGTTCCGTACTGCTCAAGTCAGTTCATTCAATTGCAACAAATTTTAGTTTTTTTATTCAACCGTAACCGATTTGGCCAAGTTACGTGGTTTGTCGACATCGTAACCACGGTGAAGTGTTGCGTAGTAAGCCATCAATTGTGTCGGTACGACTGTCATCAGTGGTGCCAGCGCTGGGTGAACAGCAGGCAGGATGATTTGGTCATTTTCGTTGGCCAATCCTTCCATCGCGAAGACGCAAGTGTTTGCGCCACGCGAACGCACTTCTTCGACGTTTCCGCGGGTATGGCTGGCAACGTCCGCTTGGGTGATGATCGCCAATACCGGTGTGCCTTCTTCAACCAATGCGATTGTGCCGTGCTTCAATTCTCCGGCAGCAAAACCTTCTGTTTGGATGTAAGAAATTTCTTTCAGTTTCAAAGCAGCTTCCATTGATACGAAGTAATCCAGACCGCGTCCGATGTAGAAAGCATTGCGGGTGTTCGGCAAGTAGATGTCGGCCAATGCAGCGATGCGCTCTTTGTCATCGATGACCGATTCCATCGCATTTGCGACAATCCCCAACTCATGGACCATGTCGATTCCCATATCATGACCGGTTCTCGCGCCTAACGCATCCGACAAAACAGCCAGGACAGCGATCTGTGCCGTGTAAGCTTTCGTTGAGGCAACTGCGATTTCCGGACCTGCATGCAACAACAGCGTGAAGTCCGCTTCACGCGACAAGGTCGAACCAGCCACGTTTGTGATCGTCAAAGCCGGGTAACCCCATTCTTTTACTTTCACCAGTACTTGGCGGCTATCCGCAGTTTCCCCACTTTGGGTAAGGAAGATAAAGAACGGATTGCCTTTCAACAATGGCGGATTATATGAAAATTCGCTGGCGACATGCACTTCTGTCGGGATCTGTGCAATTTTTTCCAGATAATGTTTGCCTACCCAACCGGAATGGTAGCTCGTTCCGCAAGCCACGATGTGGATACGGTCAGCTTTCAACATAGCAGTGACCAATTCATCAGGAACCGTCAAGCGGCCTTCTGCGTTTTGGTACTTTTGGATGATGTTACGCATAACAGCAGGCTGCTCATCGATTTCTTTCAACATGTAGTAAGGGTATGTCCCTTTTTCCAGGTCGCTGGCATCGATTTGGGCTGTGTACGGGTTACGGGTTACGGCTTTTCCGTCCAACTTTTCGATTGCAACGCCATCAGCTGTCAATGTGATCATTTCGCCGTCGTGGATTTCCACATATTGGTTCGTAATTTGAACAGTAGCCATTGCATCGCTGGCAACGACGTTGAAGTCATCGCCCAAACCGATCAACAACGGGCTTTTGTTTTTGGCTGCGTAAAGGACATCCGGCGCTTGCGCATCAACCAACGCGAAAGCGTAAGAGCCTTTCACGATCGACAAAGCACGGCGCAAAGCTTCTTTGCCGTCCAGGTTTTCTTCAGCAGCGATTTTTCCGATCAGCTGCACAACGATTTCTGTATCTGTTTGGCTGATGAAAGTCACACCAGGGAAATACTCATCTTTGATTTCTTTGAAGTTTTCGATGACGCCATTATGGACTAGTGTGAAACGTCCATCCGCAGATTGGTGCGGGTGCGCATTTTCTGCGCTTGGCACGCCATGCGTTGCCCATCTTGTGTGACCGATGCCTACATGCGCCTCGACTTGCTTGTCGACGATCGCGCGCAAATCCGCGATGCGGCCTTTTTCCTTGAATACATGCCCTTGGTTTTCAGCGTCTACGACAAAAATACCGGCTGAATCATAACCACGGTACTCCAATTTTTCCAATCCATGCAACAATACCTCTTGTACATTGCCTTGTCCTACATATCCAACTATTCCACACATAAGCGTAAAAATCCCCTTTAATATCGATTTTTTCTGGGTGTGGGGATTGATTTCTGTAAGACCGTTCCGGGCTCTAAAGCCGCAAAAGGGTCTTTTTTGCTTCAATCCTGTAGACTACACGTGCCTTGGGTCATCCGCCGAATCTTTCGATAAACCCAATCCTCGTCACTTCAGGGCCAAATTGCCTGTGCTCCCTGAAGTCTGGCGCTATCCATTTGCTCTTCCTCTATCCTCCTTGCAGTTTACTTTCCAGAATACATGCATTTTATCCTATAACCAGTGACATTGTCAAAATGTTTTTAATCCTCTTTCAACCGCAACGCCGGTTTGAGTCATTACTTTAGAAAAATTTATACTCGTGGGCGGTTTGGACTAAGCTAAGCTCCCCCACGAGTACAATCCATACCAAATTCGAAAAGTGCCGATCAGGCCACTTTATAAGCGTATTTCTCTACATTCTGTTTGATGCTGCCCAGTATTTTTTGGTTGTCGATTCCGGTTACTTCCGGAATGATTTTGTCCAAGCCTTTTTGCAGGATCATTTCTTTCAGTTCTTGGCATTGTTCATCTTCCGGGTCGAAATAATTGAAGACCATGCCGATTGTTTCCAAAAGATGGAATGGCATCTCATCGATTTGGGTCAACTCGACCATCGGACGGATGAAGCGCTCATGGTTGCCCAATTTTCTCAGAGGCGTGCGCGCTACACGCGAAATCGCGTCGGAAATGTATTTATTTTGGAAACGGCCAATGATTTTTTCAATATATTTCTCGTGTTCTGCCGCATCAAATCCCCATTTAGCAATCAGCAGTTTGCCTGTCTCATGCAAGACGGAGCGCAATTGGATGACGACCAGATGATCCTGCATCGCTTCATCGATTGTTTCGTATCCCTGCAACGCGCCTGTGTAGGCTACCGTAGCATGGCCTGTATTGACGCTGAACAATTTGCGTTCGATATAAGGCTCCAGATCGTTCACATAGGCAACTCCTTCAAGACGGATCGGGCTCTTGCAGGCGGTCCCTTGCACGACCCACTCGCTGAAAGGCTCTACCTGAACAAAGAGCGGATCGGCATGTTGCTGCATCGGAACGATCCGGTCCACGGCCGCATCCGGAAAGCCGACATACGCATCCAAATAAGCTGTGTCCGTGAAATATTTCTTGACTTCCTCTTTCAGGAAAGTCGAGCCGCCTATCATGTTTTCGCAGGCGATGATGTCGAGCGGCTGCTGGATATTCCGGGCAGCACGCGCCTTGATCCCTTCCGCGATCAACTGCGCGATTCTCGGCAGAATATTCGGTCCGATGGCAGTCGTCAGGATATCCGCTGCGACGATTGCTTCCACCACTTTGTCTGCTTCTTTGGCATTGTTCAGGCCAGTGACGTTTTCGATCTGGATCTGTGCGCGTGATTCGTCCGCCAACTCGATCGTATAGCCGCCGCGCGTTTTCAAAGCATCGATGATTGTATCGTTCACATCCACGAACGTGATGGCGTATCCGTTTTGGTTCAAAATTTCTCCGATAAAGCCGCGGCCGATGTTTCCGGCGCCAAAGTGTACTGCTTTCATTTTCATCTCTCCCTATGCTATAGCTAAGCTGCCAGTGATTTCATCTTTTGTTAAAGCGTCCGCCAAAGTGACTACGTTGTCCACGTCGCTGCAATACAGCGCGATTTTTTGGATCAGTGCCAGGTGGTCATCCCCGACTCCAGCGATGCCGAACAGAACGGTTGCCACTTTTTCTTCCTGCTCGTCACCGAAATCGACCCCGTCAGGCACTTGGACAACACAAATGCCTGATTTTTTCACGTGCTCTTTGGCTGCATCGGTGCCATGGGGAATCGCGATGAAATTCCCCATGTACACTGACAACATCCGATCCCGTTGCACCATAGCCTCCACATAATCCGTATCCACACAGCCTGCATCCACCAGTTTCTGCCCGCAGAAGCGGATGGCTTCTTCTTTCGAAGCAAATGCTTTATTCAAAACGATCATTTCTGTATCCAAATTATTCATTTTATTCTTCCTCTCCTTAGGCTATTGCCTTCAAGTTGGCGACGACACTCTCGTATTTGGGCGTAGTGATCAGACTGTCGACTGACAGATGGACCGCAGCAGGAACTTTTTGTCGGGCCGCTTGCGTCAGGCTATTCTTGCTGATCACCAACGTTTGTGGAGATGCTTGCAGTTCATTGATGTGCACTTTCCTTAAGGGGATATCCAATGCTTCCCTTTCCAAAATCCGTTCTACTACTTTTTGTCCCATCGTGGCGGAGCCTTTGCGGTCATCGTGGACCAGGACAATCTCGCTGATGTTTGAAAAGTCTAAATCAAGAGCCGGCGTTGGTGCTGGTATTGCAACGACTGCTTCTTTCGGATTGGTGCCGGACAGCGTCGCCACGATTTCATCATATTTGGGCGAGTTCAGGAAATTTTCGATCGCCACGAAAGTTGCATTCGGTGCTTTTTGTTGCGCCCGTTCCTTTAGTTCTTCCTGGGTGACGATCAGCGTATTCGCTGCGTCCGTCAGATTATTGATGGCGCGGTTGGTGACGTCTTGCGGCAGCCCGGCTGCATTGATTTTTTTGCGCAGGATAGAAGCTCCCATTGCGCTTGATCCCATCCCTGCATCACAAGCGAAAACGATGTGCTGGATGCCTGTCATGTTAGTTAGACCCGTTTGTCCAGCTGAGCCTTTTGCGCTTAATTTTGCGGCTTGGGTCGCTTTGACGCTCTCTTCAAAATTATCGACGGTTTCTTTGGAGTCCGCCTTCAAAATGACTGTTGCTACCGCAAAAGAAGCTACTGCACCGGCGAGTACTCCCAAAATGACGGGCAGGTATGAACCCATCGGCGTCATGGCCAAAATCGCAATGATTGAACCTGGTGAAGCCGGAGCCCGCAAACCAGCGCCTAAAAGTTGGAACACAAAGCTGCCGGAAACGCCGCCCGAGATGACTGCCAGGAATAACAGCGGTTTCATCATGACGTAAGGGAAGTAGATTTCGTGGATCCCACCCAAGAAGTGGATGATCATCGCACCCGGCGCTGTCGATTTCGCTGAGCCTTTGCCGAATAGCGTGAAAGCCAACAACACGCCCAAACCAGGGCCAGGATTCGCTTCAAGCAGGAAGAGGATCGAACGACCTGTCTCGCTGACTTGCTCCGTTCCTAACGGTGTCAAAATCCCGTGGTTGATTGCATTGTTCAGGAAAAGAATTTTTGCTGGTTCGATGAAAATATTTGTTAAAGGAATCAATTGTGCATTCAGGATTGTTTCCACCCCGGCTGCCATCACTTGAGTCAAACGGTCAACCACCGGTCCGATTGCCTGGAACCCTACAAGCGCCAAAGCGAATCCGATCAAACCTGCCGAGAAATTGTTGACCAGCATTTCGAATCCGGTCTTAATTTTGTTCTGGAACAGACCGTCGAATTTCTTGATCACGAAACCACCCAACGGTCCCATGATCATGGCACCCATGATCATCGGGATATCTGTCCCTACAATCACACCCATTGTGGCGATGGCGCCGACAACCGCACCGCGTTCGCCTGCAATCACTTTTCCTCCTGTATAGCCGACCAACAAGGGAATCAAGTATGTAAGCATCGGGCCGACCATGGAAGCGAAGGATTCATTCGGCAAGTAGCCATCCGGGATGAATAATGCGGTCAATACTCCCCAAGCGATGAGTGCCCCTATATTCGGCATCACCATACTTGAAAGGGTACTGCCTAACTTTTGAACCTTTGCCTTCAGCGATGTTTGTTGTGTCTGTTCCATCTTTTTGTTTCTCCCTTCAAACTGTTTCTTTTGATGTCTTTATTGTATGCGCTTCCGGAGTTGGTTTATAGTCGTGCTTTGGCACGTTTATTTGTGCCAGGACTTGATTGCGCCTTTCGGGACGCAGTGAGCATGACCAGGATCCGCACTGCTCTTCACCGGTGAACGGCGGTTTCGTCGGTATTTGAGCCACATTCTGGATTGTGTTCTCCGACAAGGATGGCTTCGTCGAAGTTGAGGCTGAAAGTTACCGGTATCCTCCGGTAGCGAATCCTTCGTCGGAGCTGCGGCCACATTCCTGCGCGCTCCTCCGGCAACCAACCCGTGAGCGCAAAAAAAGCAAGTGCCGTCTCGTTTTCGAGACGGCACTTGCTTTTTTTTGAATGTGGTTGCACTAGCTGTTTTCGAGAATATTCCGTACCGCCTGCAGATCCTTGGCATCGCTCAGCGCCATCACGTTTTCGATGTCCGAGCAGAAAAAAGCGATGTCCTGCAAAGCTTCCAATTGTTTTTCCTTCAGCGCCACCACAAAAAGGATAGTCGCGATTTGTGGCTCCTGATCACTGCCGAAGTTGACGCCGTCAGGCACCTGAATCAAGCAGATGGCTTCTTCTTCTATAAACGGCTGGCCCTCGCTGTCCCCGTGAGGCAGGGCGACGAAATTGCCGACGTAGACGCTCACTTTGCGATGGCGTGCCAGCATTGATTCGATGTAGTTGGGAGAAACCAACCCTTGCGCCACCAGGAACTCCCCGGCAGCGATGATTGCCGCTTCGGCGCTGCTGTACACCTGATCCAACAGAATATGCTCATCTTTGATCGTAATCATACGAACTCCTCACTTCCGGGTTTCATCGTTTCTTCATTTCTTTACTTCTTCGATCAAGAGCGCAGACAAAAGCTGATAGATGATCGCTTCATTGCCGGAATTGAAGATTTCCATCCCCAAATCGTTCATGATGATCGCTCCACTGATTTTCCCCAGCATTTTGGCGACGTTCTCTTCAATCGGATCCGGAGCCAGCATGATCAAAATCCGCGTCAAGGTCATCGGTTCCTTATCCATCCCGACTATTTCCAGCGGCGTCTGCAGATCAAAGACACAAAAACAGGGCTGAAGAACCGCTGCATGCGAAGCGTGGAATAAAGCAAAATGGGTATTGGGAATACCGATCGGCGCTTGCTGGTAGCGACTCATCAATTTGTCCCGGACTTTTGCCGGATCCGCCACGATTTCAGCCGAAATGTCTTTTACGGCCAAAGCGACTGTCTCGGATATGTCGGCGCTGTTTTCCAAAGGCTTGACGAAAAAGTGCTTCAGCAGCCGGTTGATTTCGTCAATAAACGTCATGACTTCCTGATAGTCGTCATTTTCAGGCAAGCTCGGCCTCGCTGCGGTTTGAACATGCCGTTTCGTATGATCGATTGCGCGGAAGGCTTCTTTGAGCTGCTTGATTTCATCCTCCAGGAGCAACGGGGAAACCAATAAATATTTCCCGCTGTATCCGGGCAACAGTGATGTGGAAATGGTCAAATCGAACGTCTCTTCCAGATTCTGCTTCCCGAGGTCAGCAATGCGGAAAAAGACGATTTCGTTGATGAAAGGAAAATGTTTCCGTAAACGCATTTCCAACATCCGCATCGAAGCCAGGCCGCTTGGGGAGATGCCGGCAATATCCACCGCAATGACTTTCGGGCTGCGCTCCAGAGAATTAGCGAAATGCAGCACCATATAAGCGATCTCCTCTTCGGAGAATTCCTGCTGCGGGAACACTTTCGGCCAGGCCTTGCGGATCGCCCCCGCAACTTCCGAGTATTGCGCCATAATCCGCTCCAGGATGGGATTGTTGAGGCTTCCTTGATTCAGGATGGCGCGGCTCAACGCCGCAGAAAGATGCGTCAAAAGCATTTTATACAGATTGTTGTCTTCAAAGAAATTTACTTCCGCATCACGGCTGACATTTTCGATCAATTGCTTGACCTGGTAGGCCAAGCGCGGATCAAAGCTTTCGCTGAAAAAGTCGTTATCCAAGTCACTGAAAAAATCATCCAATAGATTCGCGAAGAAGACGACTTCACTTACCGCATACAATTGCTTCGTATGCGCGGCGATTTTGGCAAAAATTTGCTTCGACAAGTCCAAAAGCTCCTTATTGATCTGTCCCGAATAGGAATCCTCCACCAGCTGGCAGCCTCGCGGAACGCGATCCATGGAAATCGTCAGCATCAAAATCAAAAATTCCAGTTTCCGGTCACTCAAATCGGAAAAGCGCGGTTCGACAATTTCCCGCACCAGTTTTTGGGCAAAAAGCAGCTGCTCTTGGTTGATGAATTGCAAAAAGAAAATTTCTTTATCTTTCAATTCCGAAAAATGGAAGAAGTGGTACTCATTGATCTCGATCCCTAAAATATTGGCCAGCAAGAGCCGGCGATACTTTTCGCTGCCGGCAAGTTCGTAACCGCGGTTTCGCGTGATCGTCAAGGGCAGACGCTCCAACCTCAGTTCCAACTGCTTGATGTCGGCAAAAAACGTGGTATTGCTGATCAGGTATTCGTCCAAAAACGTCTGCATGCTGATCGGCTCATCACTGTTCAACAGCTGCAGCAAAATGGCATGTTGGCGTTCCGTGGCGGATAATTCGGAAGGTTCATCCTCGGATACAATGGAGAGGATTTCTGCCTTGGCGGCATCCTCAGCAATCAAACGGAAACGGCCCCTGCTCGCCTTTTCCAGCTTTGCGCCTACGGATTCCAAAGAAAGCTCCAGATTCGCCAACTCGCGGTAAACGGTGCGCTTGCTGACTTTCAGCAGACTCATCAAGCGTTCTACTGTGACCGGTGAAGCTGAAAGCAGCAGTTCTTTTAAAATGATGGTCTCTCTAGGCGTTAGAAACATCCGACAAGTCTCCCCTTAATAGTTTTTCGTATTTGTTCGTTGCGATAAGGTGTTCGACAATCAACAGCGGAGCCTTCGGTAGGATATTCTCAGCAGCAAAGGCTTCCGTGATGATATACAGATTCCTCTGGTCCGCAATCAACTGGTTCAACGGCTGCTTTTCAATGAGGACATTGATGTTATGCTTTTCAGCTAGGTTCCGGAACGCGTGCACAGCCATCGTCTGCGAACCACGCACCCCATCCGCATACAAAAAGATGACTTTTTGATAGGGCAGCGTTTGCCCGAGCGTTTCCGGAATCTCTCTCATTTCTTGATCATCGGTCAGCAGCGCCGCAACTTTCGCATACTCTTCTTGGTCCAAAAAATTCCCGATTGTGACGAGTTGTGCGTGAGGGGCTTGGATTTCGGCCAAATGCTTCAACTCATTTTGGATGATAAGCAACAGATGGGGATCATCGTTCACGTGGTAAATGGACGTGTAATCCACCGGAATCACAATCCCGCGCGCTTCCAGTTGCTGCCTCATCAAGCTGGCTCCCATGGCGCTCGAGCCCATCCCTGCATCACAGGCGAATAAAATTTTCCGAATTTCCGTCACTTTGGTCACCTTTTCTGAAATTTCTTTTTTTGTCCGGTGTTTCCTGATCACGAGGGCAGCAGTCAAAAAACTTACCACTGCGCTTCCTGCAATGCCGCTGGCAACACCCAGCAGCATCTCTTGCGGTGTATTCGCCAGAATCGTCACGATCGATCCAGGGGAGGCTGGTGCCTTCAAGCCCACTTGAAACAACTCAAAAACCAGCGTGCCGCTCATCCCGCCCAAAATGACTGCGGCGAACAGCCTGGTATTCAACAAAACAAACGGGAAATAAATCTCATGGATTCCGCCGAACAGATGGATCATAAAAGCTCCACTGGCGGTGGCCTTCAAGTCCTTCCGGCTGAACAAGATGAACGCCAACAGAACACCCAGCCCCGGCCCGGGGTTGGTTTCGATCAAAAATAAAATCGAGGTTCCCGCATCCTCCGCCTGTCCAATCCCCAGCGGCGTCAAGATGCCGTGGTTCAGCGTGTTGTTCAAAAACAAGACCTTCAATGGCTCTATAAATAGGTTGGTTAACAACAACAGATTCCGTTGGATCAGCCAACCGACAAGCAGACTGATTTGCTGTGTGACGCCCGCAATGAAAGGACCGATAAAAACAAGACTCAAATAGCCGAACAGCATGCCGATGATTCCCGCCGAAAAGTTACGCACCAACATCTCATAACCCGCTTTGACTTTAGGCAGAAGATATTTATCGAAAAGGAAAACGTTCCAGCCGATCAACGGTCCGATCACCATGGCACCCAGAATTTGCGGATCTTCTGATTCCACAAGCATTCCGATCACTGCAACGGCCGCCACGACCCCTGCCCGATTCTCGATCAATCGTCCCCCGGTATAAGCGATCAGCACAGGGAGCAGAAATTGGATCATGAGGTGATCCATTTCAAGAAAAGAAGCCTGGAGCGGACCCTGAAGATATTGAATAAGCGTCGTAATGATCCCCCACGTGATGAAAACACTCACGTTCGGCATGATCATTCCGCTGAGGTAATGACCAACTCTCCTTATTTTCGGTAATTCCAAAAGCTCTTCCTGTACATAGGCTCGCTTTGGTTTTATCATGATCGCACCTCCCCTATCATTAACCTGCCGACCTCGCACCTCATTGGGTTCGCTTTCATTATAACCATAAACTTGCGCTTGTGTATATTTGCAATAATTGTTCTGAATGACGTCCTAGACAGCTCATCGGGTCTGCGACCCATCACTGATTACTAAATAAGAAAAGCTGAACGGGTTCGTTCAGCCCTGAAAGAAATTTAGGAAATCGGTCCGACTGAGCATCGAAGAGCGCAATAGGACCGATTTATCTAATTTCCGGAGGGCTTACCCGTGAAGCTGGCCATCAAATTTGATGGCATGAAACATTTTGAAAATCTGTGAAACACCTATGGTGACGCACTTTTCAATTCGAGAATTTTTATACTTTCCTAGTAGACAAAAAATGCCGTGGAACACCACCATTGTAGTGTTCCACGACCTAAAATGTTTAGAAGTTCCCTAGCTTAGATGCCGATTTCGGCTTTTACGACATTTACGATGCGCATAACGTAATCATGGCATTTTTCATCCGTTTCAGCTTCAGCCATAACGCGCAACAACGGTTCTGTTCCGCTTGGGCGCACCAAAATGCGGCCTTTACCTGCCATTTCTGTTTCAACCTCTTCGATGACAGCTTTCACAGCCGGAATCTCCATTACGCCGTCCTTTTCGGAAACGCGCACATTCACCAATTCTTGCGGGTAAAGCGTCACTTCATCAGCCAATTCGGAAAGTTTTTTGCCTGTCTGTTTCATGACATTCAACAATTGGATGCCTGTCAAAAGGCCATCCCCAGTCGTGTTCATATCCAGGAAAACAACGTGTCCGGATTGCTCGCCGCCCAAATTGTAGCCATTTTTGCGCATCTCTTCCACGACATAACGGTCGCCTACTTGCGTCTTCAAGGCAGTCATGCCTTCCGCTTCAACCGCCAAATGGAAACCTAGGTTGCTCATTACCGTTGAGACGATCGTATTGTGGTTCAATTTGTTGCGGTCCTTCAGGTATTTTCCGCAGATGAACATGATCCGGTCGCCATCGATGATGCGCCCATTTTCGTCCACAGCGATACAGCGGTCGGCGTCGCCGTCGAATGCCAAGCCTACATCCGCCTTTTTCTCGACGACAAATTTACCTAGGACATCCGGATGGGTCGATCCAACACCTTTGTTGATGTTGATGCCGTCCGGATTCGCTCCCATTGTAAAGAAGTCTGTTTCCAAGTCCGCGAATAAACGATTGACTACAGGTGATGCTGCCCCGTTTGCTGCATCCAGGCAGACTGTGATGCCGGAAAGGTCATCCGGGATGGTCGTCTGCAAGTATTGCGCGTATTTAAGGACGCCTTCCGGATATTCATCCACCGTCCCCAATCCGTCTGCTGAAGGTCTCGGCAAATCATCCCCTTCTTGGTCCAAATAGGCTTCGATTTCGTTTTCCTGTTCATCCGATAACTTGAAACCGTCGGATCCGAAGAATTTGATGCCGTTGTCGCCCGCAGGATTGTGCGATGCGGAGATCATGACCCCTGCCACAGCACCTTGAATGCGTGTCAGATAAGCGACGCCGGGTGTCGGGATGACTCCCAATTGTAGCACTTCGATGCCAACTGATAGTAAACCGGCAACCAATGCATACTCCAATAATTGACCGGAAATCCTTGTATCACGCGCAACCAGCACAAGCGGATGCGCGATATCTTTAGCGTGCTGTCTTAAGACATACCCTCCAAAACGGCCTAATTTGAAAGCTAATTCCGGCGTCAATTCGCTGTTCGCAACGCCTCTTACGCCGTCTGTTCCAAAATATTTACCCATTACCTGTAATCTCCTTTAGATTTTTCGTTTATTTTCTTTGCATGGATTTGTTTGATTTTTGATTTCTTATGAACTGCTCTCCGATTGATTCGCTTCGCTGCTCATACTGTCCGAAGCCGATGATGCGACGGCATTGCTTTCATCGGCGGAAGCTGAGGACTCCCCTGCATCATCGCTGGCTGATGAATCTACTTCAGCTTCTGCAGCATCCGACACCCGGATATTGACCTTGATCGTGGTCGGCGTCGCCGTTAAGATATCATTCGGTACCGGAATCGTGAGCGTTTGGGTGGTGTTGCTAGAGACACCCGTGACACTGACCGGCAGAGTCACTTCATCGATATCGGCAAGCACAGACCGAGCACCCGTTAAGGTCACACTCGAATCTCCATCCACTTCAATCGTGTAAATTTTGCCTTCAAGCGGAACACCGATTTGTTGGATGACTAAAGGCACTTCTTTCCCGTAAAGAGAAATCGGAATCCGGACGGAAACTTCCTGAGGATCAACGGAAACATTCAACTTATTCCCATTTGTGTCCACTACTTGTACTACAGTAT
Organism: Trichococcus sp.; assembly: GCF_055118575.1. NCBI lineage: Bacteria > Bacillati > Bacillota > Bacilli > Lactobacillales > Carnobacteriaceae > Trichococcus > Trichococcus sp. The sequence goes on from NZ_JBSQPW010000027.1 coordinate 28,630, forward strand.
TCATATTCACAGTATTTGTCAAGCCATTTTCAGCTGCGACCGTCACGTAAACACTATCCACACGGCTTATGGTCGAAGCCGGTCCGGTCAACGTTACGGTTTCCGCACTCAGTTCCGGAACGCCGGCCAGATATTCCGGATCGACCAAAGATTCATCGAACCGGACTTCCACCGGTCTCTCGATGGCAACCCGCTCTTCAATGACGACATTCACACGCGATGGCGTAATCGAATAATCGATTTCATTCGAAAGATTCTCGGCCGTCAATTGAATTGTATGGGTTCCTGGCCCCAGTTCGTCTAGATCCTCTGTGACGATCCGGTAATCTGCGGCAGAAATCGTCTGCACGAGTATGCTCTCTGGACCGTTCAGTGTCAGTACCACCGTTTCCGGCAATCCTGAAATGAAATACGCGTCCGTATCGATATTCACTTGGATCGGGACATTCGAAATGGTTTCCCGCTTGCTGGTGCTGATGGAACTGTTGCTGGTGCTCGTGGACCAGCCGTAGTTCTCTGAGTAGACATAAGCGAACAACAACAGGGAAATCAAGAAGGATACGCCTCTGACGACCCACTTGTTTTCCAAAAACTTATCGTCTTGCGGCTTTCTCATTCAGACCCACCCCATTTCGTATTGTCAAAGAAATCCTGAATGAAATTGGTAGTTTTTTCTTCCTCTTCTTCCACGACCAGTTGTTCCGTCAGGTAGGCGACAAAATCATCACGGCTCATTTCGCGCAACAGGCTCGTTTTGTGGGCTATGCTGACGCCTCCGGTTTCTTCCGAAACGATGATGGTGATGGCATCACTGACTTCACCAAGACCGATTGCGGCACGGTGCCTGGTTCCCAGCTCCTTCGGGATAAAGGAACTTTCCGATAACGGCAGATAACTGGCTGCGGTCGCGATTTTATAATCCTGGATGATGACCGCACCATCATGCAAAGGCGTGTTGGGGATGAAAATATTGATCAGCAGCTGGTTGGTCACCTCTCCGCCGATCCTTATCCCCGTGGCAGCGTACTCATCCAGCAAACCTTGCTGCTCGATGGATATCAGTGCTCCGATTTTTCGCTTTGCCATATATTGGACGGCCTTATCCAACTCCGTCACGAGGCGTTCGCTCATATTGACAGACCGTTTGACTTTCTTTCTGAATCCTGTTTTTCCCAGATGCTCCAAGCCTCTTCTGATTTCCGGCTGAAACACGATAATGACCGCCACGACACCCCATTGGATGACGCGGTTCATGATCCAATCTATCGTCTGCAACTGAAGTGTGACAGCAGCCAGTTTGATCAGCACGATGATGCCGATCCCTTTCAGCAATTGAATGGAACGCGTCCCTTTTAAAATCATGATCAACTTGTAGACCAGATACCATACCAACAGGATATCCACTATATCAAAGGCATTGCTCCAAGTGATCACTTCTCCCCAATCGATTGACACATGCGCACCTCCACGTTCAAAGTTATATCGTCAATTATATCACAAATGATCCGACTGAATGGCATTGTTTCCTTGAGAAAGCGCTTCAGGAGCGTTACAATGGAAGCAGATAGGCAATCGATCCCACATGAAGCATATCGTTTGCAAATCTGGCTCATTTTGCTACACTTAGTTTATAGTTATTACAATAAGATAATCAGTTTAAATTAGGAGGAATTCAAATGAGTATCGATTTTAAAGATCATGGCAAAAAACCTTACGTAGTCAACATCGAAGACGCAACCCTGCAGAATGAAAACTACCGCACAACAATCTGGACCGGCGAAAAATTACAGGTGACGGTGATGACGATCCAACCGAACGATGATATCGGATTGGAAGTCCACCATGGCATCGACCAATTCATCCGTATCGAAGAAGGAGAAGGCTTGTGCGTGATGGGCGATGCAGAAGACGATCTGTACTTCGAACAGAAAGTTTCCGACGATGACGCTGTCTTTGTGCCTGCCGACAAATGGCACAACATCACAAATACTGGGGATAAACCACTGAAGCTGTATACGATCTATGCAGGACCTGACCATGTACCAGGAACTGTCCACCCGACCCACGAAGACGCCGAAAACGATCCGAATGAACATTAAATACGAAAAGCAAAACGAGCCCAGGAAATTAATCCCGGGCTCATTTTTTTATTCATCAGAATCAATCAACCAGTTTCGCTAGTTCTTCTTCAGGCAAGTAAAAAGATACTTTGCCGCATTGTGGGCACACAGCCGCTTCCAAAGCCGCTTTTGTATGTTCGTTCAATGTTTTTTCCTTCGCTAATTCAACAAGATAAACTCCTTGGGAATACAAACCTAATCCTTCAATTAAATCAACGTTGCAATCTGTGCATTTAGCCATCGTGTTTCCCCCTCTTTCTCTTCGATAATTGTCTATTATTTTGGAACAACCGCTTCATCCATCATATCACGTTTTTCCGATGAAACATTTTTCCAAATTATGAACTTTTATCTCATAATCTAGAAAACCAGTCACGTCGGCACAAAAATCGACAAAAAAGCCCGTCCCCCGTTCTGTACGGTAGGGCGAGCTTTATCCTTATTGATGCTGCGGAATCACAATGTTCTGATCTTCCAAATTTTTATCCTGCAGCAATTGACTTGTGTATTTTTTGAGAAAACTCTCACTGTTCTGTTGGATGATTTGATAGCCGGCATGGCTGGTCCATTCATCCAACAAGCTTTCATCCTCGATATAATCCTCACCGGAAAAAAAGCGGACATTCATCCTCCCGACGTAGTCCATGACAGCTGCTTCGTAGGCTTCCTCATACCATTGCTCTTCAAACATCATCTGCAAAGCCAAATTCTCGCCATCGCGCTTGAACAAGTCATGGGCTGTCTGCGTGTACGCAAGCAATTCCGGATCTTTGACCCCTGTCGCTTCCGCCCAGCCCTCTACATCCAAGGATTTGCGCTGGTAAGCTAATTCCTCATCGGACAAGGTTATTTCCCCGATTGCGTTGGGGAATATGGACAGGGCTCCGGTTACGACTTCATAGAAAGGAGTCTGCGTATCTGCTGCCTCAGAAATATCCTGTGCATGGATGTGCCCCGCAAAGCTCGTTTGGATGCCTTTTTCTGCAAAATAGTCGATTGCCTCCTCCGCATTTTCCAAAACAAACCCTCCGCCTAATCTGCCGGTATGGTTCAGAAGCGGATGATGCCCGATCAACTGGACAGCCTGAACGGTTTCATCCTGCAATTCAAAATAGCCATCGAGCCAGGCATATGCCTCATCCTTAATTCTTCCCTCCGTTGTGGGGGCTTTTGTACTCTTTTTTTCGCTGTATATATTGGTGTCGATCATCAAAAAAGGAAATCCCGCTTTCGGCTCCATCACATAGCTCAAGGATTCCGGGTCTTTGCTGATGGCCAGATCATAGCCATAATCCGCAAAGATTTCTTGGAAATCCTCGGGTGTTGCTTGCGCGACGACTGCCATTTCTTCCCCTTCGAATTTCCGGGCCCAGCCGCTGTGGATATCATGGTTTCCTGGTATCACACTGACTTGCGTCCCATTTTTTTCGATTCTTTCAAAAAAGGCAGCCAATTCCACCATGCTTTGGTATTCTCCATTGAAGGTCAGATCTCCGCTGACGATCAGCAGATCCGGCTGTTCTTTCGCCGCTTCCCAAACAAGTGCCTCCATCATTTCCGGCACATGCTTCAAGTCTTTACCGGCGGAAGTCGCTTGCATCCGGGCAAAGGCTTCGCCGTCATCAAACAGATCCGGGGAGAGATAGTGGATATCCGTCACCATCCAAATCTTTAAATTTTCGTCGTTGCCGACCAAAGGGGTAAATGTTTGCATAGCGCGCTCCTCATCTTTTTGATTGTTCAACCCAAAAAGAAAAAGACCAGCCAGCAATACCGTCAGTGCCCTGAATAATTTTTTCATCAATTGATAGCTCCCTATGGATCATTTGGACTCATTATAGTGGTTATGCTTGCTGTTTGTCGAGCTGTTTGCTGACAAAAAAGAAGCGTACCGGAAATCATCGCGATGATTCCGGAACGCTTCTTCATTTTTGACTGGGCTAGCTGGATTCGAACCAACGAATGACAGAGTCAAAGTCTGTTGCCTTACCGCTTGGCGATAGCCCAATGGTGGAGGGAGGCAGATTCGAACTGCCGAACCCGAAGGAGCGGATTTACAGTCCGCCGCGTTTAGCCACTTCGCTATCCCTCCGTTCGCTTTCCTTAAAAAGCTGACCAATATATAATATAACAGCGGCAATTGAATTTCAAGAGATAAATCTGAAATTTTAGTAGTTTTTAATAGCAGTTTTTAATGCCCATCCGTTTACCGGCAATCCAGGACAATTAGCCGCATATGCCTACAGGTTCCCCGAACGGAATATGGAAATCAGCAACCAGATGCTGAACAGACCAGCAATCACGAAGCCTGCTTGCCCCAGGAATTGCCCTCCCGGTGTACCGGACATGATGGCGGACGACAGCAACAATCCGGCAACGATCAGGGAGATAACGACGCGATTGGACATTTTTTTGACGTCCTTCCACTTGTCATCCAGCTGATCGACATCGATCCGCAGCATGGTCCTGCCGCTTGCCGTCTGCTTCAGCAACGACAACAGGCTGCTCGGGATCTCGCTGCTGTCCTTGATGAAGGCATAGCCCCTCAAAGCCAACTTTTCCGCAGAAAATTTTTGCATCAGCGTCGTCAGCGTAAAGCTTTCCTTCAGGTAGTCCTTCGCGATCGAAATCAGGTTCAGTTCAGGGGAAATTTCCAGAAAAACGCCTTCCAGTATCGATAAAGACTTAGCGAGGATCGTCAGATCGCTCGGAATGGCGATATTATGCCGTTTGAACATTCTGATGAAATCGGTAATGAACGTCCCCAGATTCACGTTCAGCATATTGTTCGAAAGGTACATATCGAACAGCATTTCGACATCGGCGTACAGATTGCGTTTGTCCACCCGTCCTTTCGGCGTCCCCAATTCCAGACAGACCTTCACCATCCGATCCAGATCTTTCGAGGCCAATCCCTGGAGAATATCATTCAGCGATTTTTTCGTGGTCTCCGACAAATCCCCCATGATGCCGAAATCGATAAAATAAATTTTGCCTTCTTTGATGATCAGGTTTCCCGGATGGGGATCACCATGGAAAAAGCCGTCGTGGAAAACTTGTTTCAGATAGGCCAACATCAATTTGCGGCTGATATCATCCAAATCATAGCCAAGCAGGTCCAACTGTTCGCGGTTGGTGATTTTGGTGCCTTCGATGTACTCTTCCACCAATACCCGGCGCGTCGTAAGTCCCGAATAGATTTTCGGGACACCGATGCAGGCGATGTTGGCATTGAGGTCCCTGAAGCGTTGCAGGAGCTGCGCTTCGTTGCGGAAATCCAGTTCGATCAAAGTGTTCGCCTTCACTTGCTCCAGTGCTTCTTTGGGATCGACTACCTCCACCAGTTCCTTCGGGATTTTCCCGCTGAGGCGGATCAGGATGTCCAAGTCCCGGATCAACAAATCATCGATGATCGGGCGCTGCACTTTCACGACCACTTCCTCCCCTGTCCGGAGAACCGCCCGATGGACCTGGGCAATCGATGCACTGGCAAGCGGTTTTTCCTCGATGGACAGGAAAGCTTCGCCTAAGGACAGTTTTGTTTCTTCCATAAAGATGCGCTCGACTTCCGCAAACGGAAATTCCGGTGCTTTGTCCTGCAGATGCGCCAGTTCTTCAACAAATGCCTGCGGGAGAATGTCGATGCGGGTGGAGAGGATCTGGCCGATTTTGATGAAGCTCGGCCCTAGTTTCTCGAAAGCAAGACGAAGGTTCTCGGGATCCTGGTCTTTTCGGCTCGGCTTCACCTGATTATGATAAAGGAATTGAAGCCCGTAAGAGGACAGGATCCGGACAATTTCATGCAGCCGTTCGTCTCTTGCCATCCTAACCCCTCCTTCATCTTTTGCGGTTGCTTATTTGTTCAACAATTGATCCAACTTGGCGTTGATCGCATCCATCTTGGCTTCCAGCGCCTGCACATCCTCTTTTTTGGCGAACGGCAGATTATCCAGTTCCGCTTTCGTCGCCGGAACGATTCCTGAAGCTTTGCGGGTCAACTCCGTCTGCAGTTCTTTTCCCTCCTGGACCGTAACGCGCCCTTTTTCGACCATTTCATTGATCAGCTTTTCAGCCTTCTCGATTGAAGTGGAAGTCATGCCGACACCTGCTAAGAAAATCTTCTTTAATTCATCCATTTTAATCTCTCCTTTGATTACCGAAATGGGAAAATCCGAAAAATTTTAGTGCTTATGGAAATGTTCATGCTCTGAATGACTGTGTTCGTGTTCGTCTTCATCTTCATTGTTGCGGCGGATGCTGAATTGTTCGGGCACCGGATCGTATCCGCCTTTGACAAAAGGATGGCATCTGAGGATGCGCGCGATTCCCATCAGACTGCCCTTGATTGCACCATGCTTTTGAATGGCTTGAACCGCATAGTTCGAGCAAGTCGGATAGTACCGGCAGCTTGGCGGGAACAGCGGGGATATCACTTTCTGGTAACCACGTATCAAACCTATAAAAATTTTCTTCATGGCGGCTTCCTTTCTGGCTCTATACTGCTATTTTACCCTTTTTTCCGCAAAAATAAAATAATAGCGTGCGCCGAACCGATAAAAGCATTTCCGCTGTTGCTGTTTTTTTCCGGAACAATTTGGTAAAATACCTATATATCGGCACTTGCCGAAATGCATAGATAAAAAGAGGTTGAGCCTGCATGACTGCACAAAAAAATAAAACGTACCGCATCGCTATTCTCGGCATTCTGTCTGCCTTCATCATCATCCAGACATTCGTTCCCTTCCTGGGCAACATCCCGATTCCGCCACTGAATCCGACCATCATCCATATCACGGTCATTGTGGCCGCTTTTGTCCTGAGCACGAAGGACGGTATGCTCGTCGGGCTTGTCTGGGGCTTGGCGCGCATGGTCAAAGCCTATACACTGCCGGCTTCCCCTTTGGATCTGCTGCTTTGGACTAATCCGATCATCGCAGTCGTTCCGCGTGTGATGGTAGGGCTTGTGGCAGGCCTCATTTTTCACGCTTTTCTGAAACGCAAACAGGAAAAACGCGGAATGGTCGTCGCTGCCGTTTTGGGATCCTTGACCAATACCGTGCTTGTCTTGGGATTCATCGCCCTTTTCTATGGCAATGAATACGCCACAGCCCTGAATGTCGATCCATCCAACCTGTTGAAGGTATTGGCCGGCATCGTCGCAACGAACGGACTCGGCGAAGCCGTCGCAGCCGGCTTGATTGCTCCATTCATCGCCAAGGCCCTGATGAAAGTCCGCCGGAAATAAGAAAAGCGGAACGGGTTCGTTCAGCCCTAGGTTAAGGATACACTGTGACCTATTCGGTCAAGTACTCTGATGTCACAGTGCGACATCAGAGGGCCTCACTGCGAGACCGGTTGGATGGCCTGATGACAGGACTAAGCGATTGAAATCGCAAGAGTCATGACAATTTAGGATCCTTAGCTCACAGAGACAAGGGGTTCCTTCCTAATTTCCGAAGGGCTTACCCGTGAAGCTAGCCATCTTTTTGAAAGCGCAAAATATTTGTCCATTTTAACGACACCTACGGTGATGCACTTTTGATTTTAACATTCTAAACTTTTTTGCAACAAAAACGATGAGCCTGTCATGGCTCATCGTTTTTGTTTTGGATTTTATTGAAGTACAGGCTGAATGGCTAGCCACCCTTTGATGAGGGTCGGCATATTCAGGAACACCCAAGTCACAATCGATGCTCCGCCGATGCCATAAAAGTACAGGGTGATCGGCTTAAATAGGAGGAAGATGATCAGGAAACGCTTCATGGACATTTTCGTCAGCCCGGCTACCATGCAGAGGAAATCATCCGGGAATCCAGGAAGAGCAAAGGCTGAGGCCATCAGCCATTCGAATCGTTTTCCTTTCGTCAGCCAGCCATAATATTTCCTGTAGGTTTCTTCCGAAACGAATGCTCTGACGAATGTCTTTCCATATTTACGGGCTAAGATGAAATTGATGATCGAACCGATCAGTACACCGATGAAGCTGTATGTGAATCCCCACACTGGACCGAACACTAACGGAGCGACTACGACCGTCACGCCTCCGGGAATGATGGGATAGACCACCTGGAGAATTTGAATCAGCAAAAAAATGACGGGCGCATAAAGGCCCATTCCATCCAACAATGTCTTAAAACTGCCTTCAGCTTCAAAGAAGCCTGTCCGATAAATCCAAATGCCTAAGATAAGTGTCGCGACTGTTCCCATTACCGTCAAAATCTGGACGATTTTGCGGTTCAATGCAATCCCTTGATGGGTGGTGTTCTCCAATTCCACTTCTTCACCTCTTATCACTTTTTGTGCTGCCCTATCTCCGATTATACCTGACAAAAATAAATTTCCTATGAATTTAGTTTATCGATTCCGTGAACGGCCTATTTTGAAAACGCTTCCTTTTCTTCGCCTTAAGTATAACGCAACCGCCGTACGCCTGCCTCTGACTAAAGTCGGATTTTCTTAACCGATTATAAACACTTCGCGTTGGTTTGTCCATAAAAAAGTAAGTTAAGATTTTCATACTGGAGAAAAATAAGGCAAGTTTGCACTGAAGGCGGCTCCGGCTGGAAAAATCCCGGCTGCTGTGATACTTTCAGTGTAGAGAAATTTTTATCAAAAGACAGGTGATTTATGGCAACAACATTCTCTAAGAACATCCGCTCTACTTTGGTCAGTTCTTTCATAAACAGTTTGATCTATTCCTGCACGATCCCTTTTTTGGTCATCTATCTGGCCGGCATCTTCAATCCACAGATTACCGGCATGCTCGTCATGACAAATGTTGTCGTCTGCTTCCTCGCAGGCATCATCGGCGGGTATCTTGCCGATAATTTCCAGAGAAAGAAAATCCTGTATCTTTTCCAGAGCCTGTACGGGGGCTCTTTGCTTTTGATCGCCCTCAGATTTTTGGGCCTGCTTTCGGCAGATGGCTGGCTGATACTGGGTTATCTTGTCTGCGGCATTTCCTTCAATCTCTATTCGCCTGCGTACGATGCCGTATTGATGGACTGCACCACGGTCGAAAATCGGAAACAAGCCTACCAATGGCAATATTGGACCTTCAACTTGTCGATGGCATTGGGTTTTTCGCTCGGCGGATTCCTGTTTCAGCACTACCTTTTCCAGCTGTTCCTGGTGGCCGGAATCGCGCAGCTGGTGATGGCTCTTTTGTTCCGCAGCCAGTTGGACTACACGAATACGACCGCTGAAAAGCGGCATAAGAACAGGCTGAAAGACTTATTTCTGAACTACCGCATCGCTGCGAAGGACACGCGTTGGCTCTTTTTGATCTTGGGCATGGCGCTGTTCAATACGGCCGAGTTTTCGCTGAAGACCTACACCGCCGTCCGGCTTTCGAAGGAGTTCGAAACGCTGACTATCTTCGCGGTTCCAATCGATGGTGTGCGCATGCTCAGCTTGCTGCAGGTTCTCAACACGCTACTTGTTGTCGGCTTCACTTTCTTGGTCTCGCGCTTCACCGAAAAGCGCTCCGAAAAGGCGACCATCCTTTATGGCCTTTTGATCTATGTCGTCAGCTATGGTTTGATTGCCGTCATGAACAACATCTATGTTCTGATTCCGTTGATGATTTTGGCGACCATCGGCGAGTTGGCTTCCTCCCCGAACATCAATGCCCGCAAAGTCGACCTCGTGCCTGAAGACAAGCAAGCCTCTTATCTGGCTTTCAGTTCGCTTTCCTACCAGGGTGCTGACCTGTTGGCAGCATTTGCCTTGACGCTCAGCGGCTACATCTCGGCCGGTTTCATTGCCGGCTATATCATCATTTTGGGTTTGATCGGCACCTCGCTCACCGTCAGCAGTCTGTACGGGCGCAACAATAAAATCAGATGAATCAGCTACCCTTCCACTGAAGTAACTCATTGTTCGTTCCGGTACTCCGACAAAGGAGGCAATCCTGATGGAAACCATAAAATGGCTGAATGACACAATCGTCTGGGGCATCCCTATGCTGATTCTGATGTTGGGGACAGGGCTGTATCTGACCTTCAAAACCAAGGCCGTCATCTTCACCCGCTTCGGGACAGTGCTGGCCAACACACTGAAGACAGTTTTGCGGAAGCCGAAAGAAATCCAAGCCGGCACAATCACACCCTTTCAGGCGGTCTGCACGGCTCTGGCCGGAACGGTCGGGACCGGCAATATTGTTGGCGTAGCTGTAGCCATCAGCGTCGGCGGCCCGGGTGCCATCTTTTGGATGTGGACTTCTGCTGTCCTCGGCATGGTCACAAAATATGCGGAAACAACCCTTGCGCTCGCCTACCGCGAGAAAAATGCAAAGGGTGACTATGTGGGCGGCCCCATGTATTACATAAGTAAAGGGCTGGGTTATCCCAAGCTGGCCTATTTTTTCTGTCTGTTGACGGCCTTTGCCTCAATCGGCGGTGGCAATATCGTCCAGGCAAATGCCGTAGCCGGCAGCTTGCAGGACGCCGTTTCCATACCCGCCTTGGCAAGCGGTCTGCTGCTGGCTTTCTTTGTGGCCTTGGTCGTGGTGGGGGGCATCAAGCGGATTGCCAGCGTAGCGGAAAAATTGATTCCCATCATGTCAATGATTTATACAGGCGCTGCCATCTTTATCCTGATTCTGCAACGAAACCAGATTCCCTCCGCTCTCGCCACGATTCTCACGGATGCTTTCACCGGCACGGCGGCTATCGGCGGCTTTACAGGAGCTTCCTTCATGTATGCAGCCAGGATCGGTGTCGCCCGGGGAGTGTTCACGAATGAAGCGGGCCTCGGCAGCGCTCCGATCGCCCACTCAACCGCCGACACGGACCATCCGGCGCGTCAGGGCTGTTGGGGGGCTTTCGAAGTTTTCTTCGATACGATCATCATGTGCACCATCACCGCTTTGGTGATCATCATCAGCGGAACTTGGAAGGACGCCTCGATCGATGGCACGGAAATGTCCAATCGGGCCTTCAGCGCCGTTATCCCGGGCGGGGAATACATCATTTCCATCGGCATCGTCCTGTTCGCCTTCGCGACCACCATCGCCTGGTATTACTATTCCGAAAAAGCGATCGAATACATTGCCGGTCAAAAAGCCATCCTTATCTATCGGTTCTTTTACATCGGTTCCCTTATCTACGGGGCAGTCGCCGCCGTGGATGTCGTGTGGGAAATTTCCGATCTTTTCAACGGTCTGATGGCCATCCCGAATCTGATCGCCTTAATCGGTCTGGTCGGACCCCTAGTAGCGTTGACAGAAGATTTCTTCGCTGATCCAGTAACAATCCGACCGAAGGATCAATCCTATGCTTCCTTTCTGCGGATCAGATCCAGCAAAAACAAGGAATAGATGACCAAAATCGCTATTTTGCTGCATAACCTAAAGAAGAGGAACTCGCGTGCGCTCGAGTTCCTCTTCTTTATTTTTGTTCATCGCTGGTGATTTCCAGAATGCGCTGCTGGCGTTCCTCGATATTTTGCTGATCCAACCTTTCCGTGAAATTCGGACTCGTCAGATTAAACAAATAATTGCTGTAATCCTTTATGTAACTCAACTTCTTCGGATGAGCGGCATAAGCGACCGTCACTAACGAATCGAATAAAGCCACTACTCCGGAAATATCAGTCTTCATGTAATGGATCAGCTGCCAGTAGCTTTCATATAAATCTTTGGAAAAATTATTGAAATCATAGAATACGCAGCCGTTATAGCGCAATATCCCCTCGTCGACGTCCTCTTTTTCTTCCCCCATCAGAACAAACCTTCCCGGCAGGCGAGCAAACTTGGCATCCAATAGGGCTTTGTAATGCAGGATGTGAATTGCTGTATTCGGATCGTTTATTCCCGGCGAAACCGCCCGGAGCGCTACCTCAATCAATTTTTTGCGGGCAAAATTGGGATCGAACATCGTGGAGGGCTCCGTTTCATAGGTAAGGCTACGATTCAGTGCTTCCCGGACCCGTGGCTCATCCTCCAATTTCCGGTTCGTATAGAAAATGGCCAAAGGTTCATTGACGGAAAGGAAATCGCCTATCCTGAAGCGCAATACCATGATCCCTTCAAATTCTTTGCTCAGCTCCAGTAACCTGCCGAAATTGATGTATTCCGCATAACCATTCGTATCCGCTTGGATGGTGTACTGGTGTAAAGACTCTATTTGCGGCAGATGGTCAAACATCGGTTTCCCTTGAAAGGACGCAATCGTTTCTTCGACTATCTTATCCGCCTCTTTGTAGATTTTGTTCACCAGTTTCTCCAATTGCACCGATGTCGCAACATTGTAGACGAACTTAATAAAGTAGAGGACACAGGCAAGGGCATAAATCAAGGCGACTGTCGCGGAAATGACAAGATATTCATTCTCTGAACTCCGCATAAAAAACAAGGAAGAAAGGCAGTAGATGAAGCCCCCAAGAAAAATGCCGAGCGTTTGCATGGAGGTCTTGTGCAAAAGAAAATTTTCCACTGTCCGCGGACTGAAATTGGAAGAATAGAAGGAAATGACAGATAACATCGTAGCAAACGTAAAGGTCGCCACTGAGAATAGGGACCCCGCCAACAGGCTCAGTATTGATTTGGCCAGATTGACGCTCGTCAGCAAAAACGGCGGAAAATAATCAAGAGCCGTGATCAAGCGTGTGTCGAGCAGGATGACACCTATGGCCAAAACGAACGAAAAGAGCACACTCCCCCCCAAGGTCACCCACATCCGTTTTTCTTCAAAAGTCAGTCGGAGTGCTTGCAGCACATCCCTCACCCCTCTCAGGATCAGAATCCCTTTCATCGATTTCATCATACCACATGCCTGTTCCGTTGAAGAACTCATAAGCCTGAATGAGAGATTAGGTGCCTGAAGCGCGCAAAAGTATTTCAAGCGCTTCCAATAGATGTTATGATGGACCTATCAAAAGCAATGGAGGAACCCAAATGATCCATATCCTGTTGTGCTGCGGAGGAGGCTTTTCATCCAGCGCGTTGGCGGCTAAAGTCAAAAAAGACATCCAACAATACCAACTGCAAGACAAATTTGAGATCGAATTTTCGCCTTTCATGATCGCCAAAGAGAAAATGGACCGCTTCGATATCGTCGTTTGCTGCCCACATCTGACTTATGATGTCAAAAAGATGGTCAAAAATGCCAATCCCGACAAACCCATCTACATTTTGCCGCCCCGCATGTATGGCCTGATCGATATCCGCGAATTATCGACCGATATCCTCGACGTACTCCAAATGTACAGCCGAAGCCCCATCAACCCTGTCCATTTCCCGGGTGAAGAGAACATCATGCGCGTGACGCGATCCGTGGCTTATCGACGAAGCATCGTTTCCTGACTATCAAGCTCCCCCGATCAGGAAACTGTTCGAAATGGGCAGGCGTATGGTGAAAGCAGTTTTGTTTCAGCTGATTCACCCACCATGGCGCCGATGGAAATCTTCGACTCCCAATTGGCAGGCAGATTTGTCGCCGATCATCCGGAACATTTCGAAATAAACATCATTTTCAAACGTATCCGTATCGATCGGCTCAATCCCGATCCGATCCCCGGCCCAACTCCCCTTTTGTTCGGCTTGTTCTTCTGCTTGCGCCAGAACAAAATAAGGCATCAGATTTTTCGTGCGCTTAAACAAACGGCGATCGATCGTCATGAATAAGTGCGAATCATAATTGATCAGCACAAACTGATTGATGAACGCCTCCCACTTTTTCTTCCAGGCAATGACTTCAGATGGATCGATCGAAACAATGTCTATTCCTGCTTCTTTGCGGTTCCGACGCAGCAATTTTTTCTTGTACCCATCGTGGATCGTATACTTCTCTTCATCCAGCAAGTAGGCTCTCACATCTTTGGAATCGATAACCAAAGCGATCCGGTCGCCTTTCCATTCATCCATCAACAACTGGAACAGTACGTACTGAAAAGGATTTCCCAACTGCGGATGTATTGCCGCTATCCCATTTATCGTGCTGTCCCCAGCCCAAGTCAGCGGGGTCGGTTCCATCATTTTCTTTTTATCCAAATTGACCAATAAATGCTGTTGCTCCGTATTTCCCAATTTGTTGCCTCCTCTATATTGATCTTTCACTTAACAGATACGTATTCTGGAGGCAATTACTTTTTCGAAATAGACAAAAAAAATATATCAAACGTCCCGAAAGAGTTGATATACCTGAATAAAAGATTATGCCGGCTGCAGGATTTGAACCTGTGACCTCCGCGTTACGAGTGCGATGCTCTACCAACTGAGCTAAGCCGGCCTAGCTATCGGGTCACTCAACAAGTGAACCACAACATAATAAATTATAAATAAATTTTGTAGATTTGTAAAGAGGGCAATTTAATCAATTTGCCCTCTTTGCATACCTATCGGAATACATTTTAATCTTTAGCAGGCTTATTCCTTAGTTCATGGATACGCTGCAGATCGAATGGTGTTTCCTGATAAACAAAGTAATTCAGCCAATTCACAAAGAGAATATTGGCATGGCCGCGCCAACGCACCACCGGGCGTTGGCTCGGATCGTCAGCAGGGTAATAATTGATCGGAATGTTGATAGGCCGGTCCAAGGCGACATCCCGTTTGTATTCCTTATCGAGTGTATCAAAATCATACTCGGCATGACCTGTCACAAACACGAAACGGTTGTCCCTGCTGCGGACGATGCTGACCCCTGCCTCTTCAGATGTCGCCAAGATTTCGAGCGCACTACAGGCTTCTATATCCTTTTTAAGCACATCCGTATGGCGGGAGTGCGGCATATAAAACTCATCATCAAATCCTCTGAGCAACATCGTTCTGCTGTCTGTGATCGTATGCTTGAACACACCGAACAGTTTCTCCTTCAGAGGATACTTTCCGATACCGTAGTGATGATACAACCCGGCCTGGGCACCCCAACAAATATGCATCGTCGAGAAAACATGGCTGGCGGACCATTCCATGATGGACACCAGTTCCGGCCAATACTCCACCTCTTCAAAAGCGAGGTTTTCGACTGGTGCACCCGTAATGATCATCCCGTCAAAGTATTGATCCTTGATATCGGAAAATGTCTTGTAGAAATAGTCCAAATATTCTTCCGACACATGTTTGGAATCATAGCTTTCCATCCGCAGCAAGGTCACTTCCACCTGCAGGGATGTATTTGAAAGCAAACGGATGAACTGCGTTTCCGTAGCCTGTTTTGTGGGCATCAGATTCACGATGATGATTTTTAACGGACGGATATCCTGCGTGACGGCCCTCAGCTCGTCCATAACGAAAATATTCTCTTTGGCCAACTCTTTGATGGCAGGCAAATCCTTCGATACTTTGATCGGCATGTTTTCCACTCCTTTTTCTTTCCATTAACCGGTTCATTCAACAGCTCTCTTATGCACAAAAAAGCCCCCCTCACCACAGTCTTGCGACCATGGGACGAAAGCTTCGCGTTACCACCCATTTTTATAAGGACTTCACAATCCTTACCTCAAAAAGTACGTAAAGTGATTGCGTGACCGCATACCCTTTAGATACTCTGCAGAATATCGCCTGCGTACGTAATCGAGCTGATTATTCACCCGATTAAAGGCTCCAAGACCATCTTCACTTTGTTCCGATACGCTCCCTTTCACCAAAACAGGAGCTCTCTTTACGTACTTCCCAAAGTTACTCTTCTTATCGTTGCCCGTTCTATTGTCAGATACGACTTACATTAATATAATTAAATTATCATCATTTCTTAATCTTGTCAATAGGTAAAACCGATCACAACTGATCCATTCCAACAAACACAAAAAATAGCGAGCCGGAACTACTTCCCCTAATTCCGACCCGCTACTCTCATCTATATTAAAAATAAGAGAGAACAGTGTTAAATTTCTGCCTTGATATCGGCATATTTTTCGCGTTTGCGATCGAACATAGCCACAACATAGGAGCAGCGTGGAACGATTTTTTTGCCTTCAGCCCGCATTTCTTCGACAAGACGATCCAGCAGCATCTCCGCAATCCCTTGCCCTCTCAATGAAGAATCAACATAAGTATGATTGGCTATGACCTTGTCTTCACCATACGGTGCATAAGTAATTTCAGCTATCATACGTTCGTTTTGATCGTGCAAAGCGAAGCCATTTTTGATCTTAACAAAATCTTCCATTTTGGTTTTAGAAAAATCTTCCATTCTTTATTTCCCTCACCTTCTGACAACTATCCTTAAACATAGTTTAGCACGGTTCCTCGATTTTATACACTAAATCGACTCACTCTTTCCAGCGCTGTGTTCAATTTGGAAAATTTTATTCTTTCCTACTATATCAAAAAAGGCTACCGACTTTTACGACGGTAGCCTTCTGATTATTTATATAAAAACATGCGCGGCAATGTCCTAGTCTCACAAAGGGAAACCCTTCACTACAATCGGCGCTAAGAAGCTTAACTTCTGTGTTCGAGATGGGAACAGGTGTGACCTTCTTGCCATCATCACCGCACATGGTGATTCTGATATATAAGTTTAATTTCAAAAAAAAAGCGCGGCAACGTCCTAGTCTCACAAAGGGAAACCCTTCACTACAATCGGCGCTAAGAAGCTTAACTTCTGTGTTCGAGATGGGAACAGGTG
>NZ_JBSQPW010000028.1:0-35784 GCF_055118575.1 Trichococcus sp.
AGTACTCAAGTGGCTGAAGAGGCGCCCCTGCTAAGGGTGTAGGTCGTTAACGCGGCGCGAGGGTTCAAATCCCTCCTTCTCCGTAGCTTTATCAAAAAATAACTCTTATGGTCCGTTGGTCAAGCGGTTAAGACACCGCCCTTTCACGGCGGTAACACGGGTTCGATTCCCGTACGGATCATTTTCATGGCCCACTGGGCATAATATTACTATCGCGGGGTGGAGCAGTTGGCAGCTCGCCGGGCTCATAACCCGGAGGTCACAGGTTCAAGTCCTGTCCCCGCAATTGCTTTCTGATGAATCAGGAACATGCATGCGCTTTTGAAGGGCCTATAGCTCAGCTGGTTAGAGCGCACGCCTGATAAGCGTGAGGTCGATGGTTCGAGTCCATTTAGGCCCATTTCTACTATTTTTTATGGCCCGTTGGTCAAGCGGTTAAGACACCGCCCTTTCACGGCGGTAACACGGGTTCGATTCCCGTACGGGTCATCATTATGGAGCACTCTTTGGAGTGCTCTTTTCTTATGCTCAAACAGGCAGAGGCACCAGCAATCTTGGCTGGTGCCTCTGCCTGTTTCTTTTAGACAAAAAATAGTAACGAATAGCTCAGTGTGAAAAGAAAACCATAGTTGGTAAGATATTGATCGATTCTGAGGTCGCTTTGAAGTCTTTTCTTGGTCAAAGGGTAAACCAAGAGGACAGAAAATCCAAATATGAGGATGGACCATAAAGAACTCTGTAGACGAACTATTTGGAAGATTCCTGTTGAGTAGGCAAGCAGGAATGTAGTCATTCTCAAAAAGCTTGAGTTCTTCAGTAGCAGTTGTTGATAATATGACGTGGACTGCTCACTGCCTGCAGTATTCTTGATCTGAACCTGTATCAAACTGAAAATATGGAATAGAATCAATGGGAGCACTTCGTATTGCAGTTGCAGCGGAATAAAGTTTGCCTGAGAAAAAAAGGTTACAGATGAAAGGATGAATATCTTAAAGAAAGGCCTCAGCAGGATTTCGTAAAAAGTATTTGTCATACTGTAAGGATAAAATTGCAGAATCGAGTATACAAGATAAAGCAACAGAATAGCAGCAAAAATCAGGTTCGATATATAAAAAATGATAGTCAACAATCCGATTGAGAGGGTTCCTAAGATCAGGATCATTTTATATGGTAGTGTTGTAGCAGCTTGTTCATTTTTTGATAGTAACCGTTCCAAAGCATAGGTGAACAGCAGAAAAAGATAGAGCATAATAAGTAGCAGATAGTTGAGTCCATTGAAGGACATTCCTCGCAATGCTCCGAAAAGAAGCAGCGTGAGTGGGCCTGTCAACATCGCCAAAAAGGTGTGGTTCATCAGGTGCATGAATTGTTTTTTTATTGTCAGCATAGTCTCTTCCTTCTTTAAATAGTGGGTAAGGGATGGTAAGCATCTCATATATATTGCGCAAATTCATCATAGGTTAACCTCTCAGTGATGTCAAGGTGCAGTGGGATTAAAAAAAGTCCCAAAAATACTGAGATGAGTACTTTTTGAAGCTTCTTCTGAGACTTAAAAATGAAATTCTCTTATTTTTTGTTGCTTTTTTGATGATGATAGCGTATATTAGGTATGTTGCATTTCAGAGGCTAATTGCAATATCCCGATAGGATTCACAATATGTGAAGACGCCTTGTAACCAAAAAATGGGGGAATGAAAAATGGTAGAAAAAAGATTATTTACTTCAGAGTCAGTAACGGAAGGTCATCCGGATAAAATTGCTGATCAAATCAGCGATGCAATTTTGGATACACTGTTAGCTGCTGATCCAAACGCGCGTGTTGCTTGCGAAACGATTGTCACGACAGGGCTGGTAGTTGTCTTTGGCGAAATCACGACAAGCGCATACGTAAACATCCAACAGATAGTCCGCGACACAGTAACTGAAATTGGTTATACGCGTGGGAAGTTTGGTTTCGATGCGGATAATTTGGCCGTAATGGTATCATTGGACGAACAATCCGACGATATCGCAATCGGCGTAAACGAATCATTGGAACGAAGAGAGTCAGTGACTACAGATTACAATGAAATCGGTGCAGGGGACCAAGGTTTGATGTTCGGGTTTGCGATAAACGAAACGGAAGAACTGATGCCATTACCAATTTCGTTGAGTCACAAGTTGGCGAAACGTTTATCAGAAGTCCGCAAAGACGGCACTTTGGAATATTTAAGACCAGACGGAAAAACGCAAGTCACAGTGGAATATGATGAAGACGGCAAACCGAAACGTGTGGACACGATCGTTTTGAGCACGCAACATGATGAGAATGTCACTTTGGAACAATTGAAAAAAGATATTTTGGAGCATGTCATCCATGCAGTCATCGATGATGCATTACTGGATGCGGATACCAAATACTTCATCAATCCTACTGGACGCTTCGTTATCGGAGGACCAAAAGGGGATTCCGGTCTGACAGGCAGAAAAATCATTGTTGATACTTATGGTGGGTATGCGCGTCATGGCGGCGGTGCATTCTCAGGTAAGGACGCTACAAAAGTTGACCGTTCCGCAAGTTATGCAGCTCGTTACATTGCGAAAAATATTGTTGCAGCTGGTTTAGCTACAAAATGCGAAATCCAATTGGCATACGCGATCGGCGTTGCTGAACCTGTATCGATTGCGATCGACACGTTTGGAACTAGCGAATATCCGGAAGCCACTTTGATAGAAGCGGTACGCAAAAACTTCAACCTGACGCCAGCTGGCATCATCCAAATGTTGAATCTGCGTCGTCCTATCTTTAAAAAGACGGCTGCTTACGGGCATTTTGGCCGTGACGATGCTGACTTCACTTGGGAGAAGACGGACAAAAAAGAAGCTTTGCTAGCATATGTCCAAGCTGGAAAATAAAGTAAACAGATTGATCAACTGAAAAAGGAAAGCGCTCGGTATATTGCCGGAACGCTTTCCTTTTTCTATTTCATATAGGGTGTTCTCTTTTTCTCGATGGCGATCAGGAATGGGGGATGATTGATTTGATTGATGAAGCCGTATTGCAGTACTTTGTATAAAGATTGATTCAAGCCGCTGACATAATCAAGCAGGGCCTGTTTCTCCTCCATCCCGCCAAGGTGGCCGCTGTAGACAACCAGAATGATACAGCTGCCGATCCGCAATTTAGGCAGTAACGCATTGACGGCAGTGAGGGTGGTATCCTTGTGGGTAATGACTCTTTTGTCGCCCCCAGGCAGGTAGCCCAAGTTAAAAATTGCACTGCCTATCTCGGATTTATCCGGAAGGACGTCAGCTACAGTTTCGTGCCCTTGGTGCAGTAGGGTGACGCGGTCCGACAAACCGGTCAGCATTAGTTTTTGCCTTGTATTTTCTATTGCTTGTTTCTGGATATCAAAACCGATCACGCTTCCTGTGGGGCCGACCAATGAAGCCAATAAGACTGTATCATTTCCGTTTCCGACTGTGGCATCGACAACACAATCTCCTTTACAAACTGTTTCCTTCAGCAACTTATGGCTGAATTCCACTGCGGACAACAACATGTTCCTCACCCTTATTCCTGATATTGTAAATCCCTTGGTAAGTGCTGCGGCGTTCCAGCTCGTGATCAATTGCGTTCAAGACTTCCCATTTTTTCAGGCTCCACATCGGTCCGACAAGGGTGTCCCGCGGTGCGTCTCCTGTGATACGATGGATGACGATTTCATCGGGAATGACTTCCAGTTGATCGCAGACGAGTTCAACATATTCGTCCTTCTCCAATAACCTTAGTCTGCCTTGGTGATAGTCCCGGAGCATTTTGGTGTTTTTCATCAAATGAAGTAAATGGATCTTGATTCCTTGGATATCCGAGTCCAGGATAACACGGTTGACGCTCTCCATCATCATGTCATGGGTTTCTCCAGGAAGCCCGTTAATGAGGTGGGTACATACCGGGATATTGTGAGCACGAAGTTCTTCGACTGCTTTCAAATAGGTATCGTAGGAATGTGCCCGGTTGATGATTTTGCTTGTTTCTTCATGGATGGTCTGAAGTCCTAATTCCACCCATATATAATAGCGCTTGTTCAGTTCAGCCAAATATGCGATTGTTTCCGGCGGCAAGCAATCAGGACGTGTCGCAATCATGATACCGACCACACCTTCCTCGTTGACGACCTGCTCATAACGGTGGCGCAGGATATCGACAGGTGCGTGCGTATTTGTGAAATTCTGAAAATAGGCGATATAACTTTTGACATTCGGCCATTTTTTATGCATCATATCGATGCCTTTGCGTAATTGGACGGGCAATGGATCGATGCGGCTCTGAGCGAAATCGCCGGATCCGGAAACAGTACAGAAGGTACAGCCACCGTGTGCGACCGTCCCATCCCGGTTCGGGCAATCAAAACCGCCATCGATGGCGACTTTGAATATCTTTTCGCCGAAGTGTTGCTGCAGATGGTAATTCCAAGTGTGGTAGCGTTTGTTTGTGTCACTGTATAAAAATTGATTTGTCAATACTTTCACCTCATCCTCATTTTATCATGATTTTTGGCTGGCCAGTAGACTATTTGATAGCTCGGGTCAAATTTATCGGGCAGATAAAGAAGAAAAGGCTTACTTTTTGATAACTTAAAGGATTGTTACAGATTTATTTCAATTGTTAAATATTAAATATGGTTATGATAGCCATTCAAAAATTTGGAAAACAAACATATAATAGACATGTTGGATAATTTTCTTAAAAAAATTTTAAAATGTCCGCGTCATCATTAATATTCAAGGAATTTTTATCTGCCGCACCGGCAGTATTTTTAGATACAGGGAGTGGTATATTTTGGTGTTATCCAGAAACGAACGCATCAACCAAAAGAAAACAGAACAACTGATCAATTCTTTTGTCACCACGAATAAAAGATTGAAACGCAGCGTAGCGGTGTTGAGCACATCGTTGTTTATGACGACTGTCGTGAAGCCAATCCAATTGGTTTTGGCAGCAGAGTCGACTACGCTTGGAACAACGGATACACAAGTATATTCCACTAACCCCTTTTTGAACCAGATCATTCCGTCCGCGACAGTAATCGCTGCCCAAAATGATTTGTATGCATCCGTGATGATGGCGCAAGCTATCCTGGAAAGCGGCTGGGGAACAAGCGCTTTATCGACGGCTCCAAACTACAATCTGTTCGGAATCAAAGGGAATTACAACGGCGAGTCCGTCAACATGGATACGTTGGAAGACAGTGGTGGACAGAACTACTACCCAATCAATGCTGAATTCAGAAAATATCCTTCCTATGCGGAATCACTGCAGGATTATGCGGACCTTCTGGCAAACGGAACAAGCTGGAATCCGACTTATTACGCTGGGGCTTGGAAGAGCAATGCAGCCACCTATCAGGACGCAACTGCATACCTGACAGGCCGCTATGCGACGGACACGGCATACAGCACCAAGTTGAACAGAATCATTGCCCAGTACGGATTAGATCAATATGACAACTACATACCTGTCGTTGAAGATGAGGTTGAAGAACCGGATGCTGGCAATGTCGATTTCGATACGCCGAGCGAAACGCCAGAACTACCAACTGTGGAGCTACCGGAAAATACGGAAGAGGATACTTCAGAACAAGAGACGCCAAGTCAACCTGCAGAGGACACTGAAGACACAGAAACGCCAGTCCAAGCGGGAGATGCCGTCCATGTTGTCCAATCTGGCGATACGTTGTATGCTATCGCTAAAAAATATGGGATTTCGTTGGTCGATCTATTGACGCTGAATAAATTGAATTCCAACATGATCTATGTAGGTGACCGTCTGGTGCTGCCTGAAAGTGTCGTAGTCGAGGAAGAGACGCCTGCGGAAGATGTGGATGGAGATACAACCACGCCATCGACACCAACCGAAACGCCTTCAGATACGATAGTTTCGGATTATACTGTAGTCGCGGGCGATACGCTTTACAAAATTGCCATCGCGAACGGTTTGACGATCAGCGAGTTGAAGAGTCTGAATACGTTGACGAACGATACCATCTACGTGGGCCAAAAGTTACTATTAAGCAAATCGACAATTCCTGCTCCGGACACGACTGAAAACGGGTCAAGCAGCAATACGGAACAAACGACTGCCCAATCCTATACTGTGAAAACGGGTGACACTTTGTGGTCGATCGCGAACGCGAACAATATGACTGTTACGGCACTAAAGAACGCTAACAGCCTAACTTCGGATGCGATTTATCCGGGTCAAATCTTGAAAACCACGGGAACTTCGGCGGGAATTACTACACCAACTACCGGAACCACAGTCACAGGGGCCTTCATCACACCGGCCAGCGGATATATTTCGTCACCTTTCGGATACCGAACTTCGCCTATCAACGGTGCTTTGGAATTCCATCGGGGCATTGATATCGCGGGCAGCGGAAATATTTCCGCAGCACAAGCGGGCGTAGTGGAAGTCGCTACTTATCATTACAGCTACGGCAACTACGTCGTCATCAACCACGGCAAAATCAACGGTGTGACCATCAAAACCTTGTATGCACATATGCAATCAGGGCTTTCGGTATCTGTAGGTCAGACTGTCAGCCAAGGCCAAAAAATCGGCGTGATGGGAACAACCGGCAGCTCGACCGGAGTCCATCTGCATTTCGAGGTGCAGGAAAACGGGACTGTCGTCAATCCAGTGAACTACATCAACGGAACCACTTCGGTGACACCTGGAACGACAACCCCTACTACTCCAGCGACCGGCAGCAGTGTCGTTGTCGTGTCCGGAGATACTCTGTGGAAGATTGCGACCGCGAACGGCTTGACGGTTGCGCAATTAAAAACACTGAATAACCTGACAAGTGATGCCATTGTTACTGGACAAGTATTGCTCTTGAAGAGCAATACTGCGGTTACGCCAACCACCCCGACAACTCCTAGCGTGACTCCAGAAACAGCAAACGGTAGCGTGACGGTTGCATCGGGCGACACACTCTGGAAAATCGCAAATGCCAATGGATTAAGCGTAGCGGAACTGAAGACACTGAATAATTTAACAAGTGACGTCATCGTTCCGGGCCAAACATTGTTGCTTAAACAAACTACGACAACGCCTACTGTGACGCAACCGACGCAACCGACGACACCAAGTACTCCAGCAACACCGGCTACAGGAAGCACAATCACGGTGGCATCCGGAGATACGCTTTGGAAATTGGCGAGTGCGAACGGATTGAGCGTAGCGGTGCTTAAAACACTGAACAAACTTACTTCTGATGTCATTGTTCCAGGGCAGGTGTTGACACTTTCGAACCCGACAGTCTCAGCACCGACCGTTACACAGCCGACGACGTCCACTACGACGAGTACAATCACAGTTGCATCGGGCGACACGCTCTTTAAAATTGCGAATGCGAACGGCTTGACGGTAACAGCACTAAAGGCACTGAATAATCTGAGTTCCGATTATATCTATCCGGGGCAATCGTTGCAGGTGAAGGCTACTGTCGCGGCTGGTAATACTTCCAACGTCGTAACGACTCCTACTGTAACGGCACCCTCCGTTCCGACAGTCACGAACAAAGTGTACACGGTCCAAAAAGGGGATACGCTCTATAAGATCGCATCCTCAAATGGCGTTTCTGTTGCCGACCTTAAGACTTGGAACAGTCTGAGCACGGATATCATTTTTGTGGACCAATCACTGAAATTGGCTGCAATGACAACTTCAACGCAGACAACTTCAACACCCACGGTAAATGCGCCTGCGTCATCCGCGAATACTTATACCGTCCAAAAAGGCGACACTTTGTACAGCATCGCCAAGAAAAACGGGGTAAGTTTAGCCGCTTTGATCGAAGCAAATGAAATCACGTCCAATGTGATTTATGTCGGTCAGGTCATCAGCCTCTAAGTCACAAAGGCCTCGGTTTTGGTAGGCATCAAGCCTTGATGAAATGCGTTTTATTTGTTAAAATAACACATGAGTCAATTCATAACTGAAACAAACATAGAGAAGGAATAGTAGGGAGCCGCTTTTTTGAAGAGAGTGCATGGGTGGTGAAAATGCACAAAGAGCCTCTTGAACTCGCCTTTGAGTTGTTCCGCTGAAAGCATTAGTAAGCAGGACCGCATCGCTGCGTTAAAGGCATGATAAGGAATGCAAAGACATTCAATATAGGTGGTACCGCGAAAAATTCGTCCTATAGGCAGAACCAGTGATGGACGCTGCCTATGGGATTTTTTTTATGGCAATCGCCTGTTTGGATGAATGAAAAGAAAAGGATGTTGCTGGAAATGGGTTATACGCATAAAACGATCGAGAAAAAATGGCAAAAATATTGGGCAGACAACCGCATCTTCAAAACGACCGAAGCAGGCGGGAAACCGAAATATTATGTTTTGGACATGTTTCCTTATCCATCCGGCCAAGGCTTGCATGTAGGCCATCCGGAAGGCTACACAGCGACGGATATTGTTGCCCGCGCAAAACGTGCACAAGGTTTCAACGTATTGCATCCGATGGGTTGGGATGCTTTTGGCTTGCCTGCTGAGCAATATGCGCTGGATACTGGTAATGATCCAGCTGATTTTACTGAGCACAATATCAAGACTTTCAAGCGCCAGATCCAATCGCTGGGATTCAGCTATGACTGGAGCCGGGAAATCAACACGACTGATCCAAACTACTACAAATGGACGCAATGGATTTTCACAAAATTGTATGAACAAGGATTGGCTTATGAAGCGGAAGTTTCCGTAAACTGGTGTCCGGCTCTTGGGACTGTACTTGCCAACGAAGAAGTCGTCGATGGCGTCAGCGAACGTGGTGGCCATCCGGTCTACCGTAAACCGATGAGACAATGGATGCTGAAAATAACTGCCTATGCAGAGCGTCTGCTGGACGATCTTGAATTGGTGGATTGGCCTGAAAGCATCAAAGAGATGCAAAGGAACTGGATTGGACGTTCAGAAGGGTCGAACGTCACTTTCAAAATCAAAGATACAGACAAAGAATTCACCGTCTTCACGACTAGACCGGACACACTGTACGGGGCAACCTATGCGGTTATGGCCCCAGAATTGCCATTGGTGAAAGAAATCATGACAGCTCAGCAATCCGAAGCCGTCGAAGCATACATCGATTCCGTTTCACTGAAAAGCGATCTTGATCGCACAGAGCTTGCAAAGGAAAAGACTGGCGTATTCACTGGCGCTTACGCGATCAACCCTGTGAACGGCAAAGAAATCCCTATTTGGATCGCCGATTATGTACTGGCGACATACGGTACAGGCGCCATCATGGCAGTTCCTGCACACGATACCCGTGACTATGAGTTTGCCAAAACATTCGGTTTGGAGATCATCCCGGTCCTTGAAGGCGGAAACGTAGAAGAAGAAGCCTACACGGAAGACGGATTGCACATCAACTCGGAATTCCTGAACGGGTTGGATAAAGCGACCGCAATCGCGAAGATGAATGAATGGTTGTCCGAAAACGGACTGGGCGAAAAAGTGATTTCCTATCGTCTGCGTGATTGGTTGTTTTCGAGACAAAGATACTGGGGAGAACCGATCCCGGTCATCCACTGGGAAGACGGCACATCGACAACGGTTCCTGAGAATGAACTTCCGTTGTTATTGCCGAAGACCGATCAGGTGAAACCGAGCGGCACAGGGGAATCCCCGCTTGCCGTCATCGATGAGTGGGTCAATGTGGTCGATCCGGTGACTGGAATGAAAGGCAGACGTGAAACCAACACAATGCCGCAATGGGCTGGCAGCTCATGGTACTTCCTGCGCTTCATGGATCCGCATAACCGCAACGATCTTGCTTCAAAAGAAAGACTGGACTATTGGCAGAACGTCGACTTGTATATAGGTGGTGCCGAGCATGCGGTGCTTCATCTGTTGTATGCGCGCTTCTGGCATAAATTCCTTTACGATATCGGTATCGTTCCGACGAAAGAGCCGTTCCAAAAATTGTACAACCAAGGCATGATATTGGGCGAAAACAATGAAAAAATGTCCAAATCCAAAGGAAATGTTGTCAATCCGGATGATATCGTGGAAAAATATGGAGCAGACACGCTCCGCATGTACGAAATGTTTATGGGACCGCTGGATGCATCCTCGACATGGAGTGAAGGCGGCATCGAGGGCAGCCGCAAGTTCCTGGATCGCATTTGGCGCCTGCTTCTGGATGAGAATGACAAAATGCGGGACCGCATTACGACCATCAATACCCATGAGTTGGATAAGGTCTACCATCAGACAGTCAAGAAGGTAACCGAGGATTATGACAACCTGCATTTTAATACCGCCATCTCGCAAATGATGATCTTCATCAATGAAGCCTACAAAGTGGATGCATTGCCGTTCGAATACGTTACCGGCTTTATTCAATTGCTTGCGCCGATCGCACCGCACTTCGGCGAAGAGCTTTGGGTGAAACTAGGCAAACCGGAAGGCATTTCTTATGTTGCATGGCCGACTTATGATGAAGCTTTCCTTGTCGAAGACGAAATTGAAGTCGTATTCCAAATCAACGGAAAAGTGAAGACCAAAGAAATGGTCCCATCCGCTATTTCTAAGGATGACATGATTGCAATGGCATTGGAGAACAGTATCATCAAAGAGGGAATCGAAGGCAAAACTGTCAGAAAAACCATCGCTATCCCAGGTAAATTGGTCAATGTCGTAGCGAATTAAACTCAAAAACAACAAAAAGAACGCACACCCTAAATTATCAAAATTTGGGTGTGCGTTCTTTTTGTATGTGATCATTGAATTGATATTCTGTCGGCTTGATTAAGGAATAACCAAGACTTGCCCCACACTGATAAGGTTTGGATTGGTGATGCCATTAGCGTTCACGATTTGCGTGATGGTCACGCCATAGCGGAGCGCAATCGCATATAAAGTGTCCCCGGATTTGACGGTATAGGACGTTCCGGTTGTAGGAGTTGTCGGCGTGGTAGGAGTCGTTGGAGTGCTTGTTCCCGGAATCGTCAGAACCTGTCCGACATAGATGAGGCTGGCATTAGCGATGTTATTGGCGGTAACGATTTGTTGGACCGTCACGCCATAGCGCAAGGCAATGGCATAGAGCGTATCCCCGGCTTTGACCGTGTAACTTGTGCCGGTCGTAGGAGTTGTCGGCGTTGTAGGAGTCGTTGGAGTGCTTGTTCCCGGAATCGTCAGAACCTGTCCGACATAGATGAGGCTGGCATTAGCGATGTTATTGGTGGTAACGATTTGTTGGACCGTCACGCCATAGCGCAAGGCAATGGCATAGAGCGTATCCCCGGCTTTGACCGTGTAACTTGTGCCGGTCGTAGGAGTGGTAGGAGTAGTAGGTGTTGTCGGGGTGCCCGTTCCCGGAATCGTCAGAACTTGCCCAACGCGAATCAGGTTCGCATCGGTGATATTATTTGCTGTTACAATCGCTTGGACCGTTACGCCATACCGTAAAGCAATCGCATAAAGAGTATCTCCAGCTTGAACGGTGTAACTGGTTCCGGTTCCCGGGGTGCTTGTGGTGTTCATCAGCTGTGAGAGAGTCACAAACGAGTAGCCCATCGCACGCAACTGATTGATCATGTTAGGCAATGCGGTAGAAGTCCCATTGGCACCATACCCGGCATGCATCAGTACGATGGCTCCCGGTACGACGTTGTTGATGACACGGTTGTAGATGTCAGTGGCAGAGTTTCCAGTCCAGTCAAGTGTATCGATGGTCCATTGAAATGTGTAAGTGTATCCGGCGTTTCCGACGGTTTGTAGGATAGTGCTGTTATAAGATCCATAAGGAGCGCGGAAAAATGGTTTTGTACTCTTGCCGGTGAGGTTTTTGATGATTGATTCAGTCAAGTTGACTTGATTAGTCATCTCGGATGTCGATATGGTTGTAAAATCGGGATGATTATAGGAGTGGTTTCCGATATCATGTCCAGCTGCAACAATGTTCTTGATTGCCTGTGGATGATTTTCAGCACCTTGGCCGGTGAGGAAGAAAGTGGCTTTGACATTATTGGCTGATAATGCGTTCAGTATTAACTGAATATTATATCCATCCGATCCATCATCAAACGTTAAGGCAACAACCTTATTGGATGTGGAACCTTGGTAAATGATCTGCGAGGTAGCAGCCAAAGCAGGTGTTACCGAAAGGGTGAAGAAAAGCAGGAACGAAAGGAAGACTCCAAACAATCGTCTGAACGCCTTTCTTGAGGTGTTCATTTCTATTCCTCATTTCTGATACGACCTATGCGAAAAAGCTGATGTGACAGTGTTAAAAGCCGAGTGTCTGCGGTTTTGAATGGGAGAAAAAAAGGATGGCCTCAGTTCCATTGCACACTTATATTTTACCATAAACGTTGTGGTGATGGTATGGAAACGCATTCATAATAAGAGGTTCGGTCAGAAGATATCGCGGATTATTCAACAATTGTTAGGATTTTGCAAAATAAGACTACTATAGATTGAAAAAAAGTGGATTTTTGGTAAAATACTTGAGTGATGGTATTATTAACTTTCATTTCATCAGCAAGAAAGCAGGTTGCACATGTCAACAGATAGAAAAGACAACGAAACAAATGAAGCAACAAACAATAAGATGGTGCAAGGCACATTTTGGATGACTTTCGGGAGCATTTTTTCCCGACTGATCGGCGCTCTGTACATCATCCCATGGAACGCCTTGATGGGCTCGACAGATGCAGCCAATACGGCCAACGCTCTTTATTCGATAGGTTACACGCCTTATCAGCTGTTCCTTTCGATCGGGATTGCCGGCTTCCCTGCAGCGATGTCCAAGCAGGTGGCCCAATACAATGCTAAAAATCAATACCGCACCGGCATCGACATCTTCAAAAAGAGCATGTTCTTCATGCTTTTGACGGGTGCCGTCAGCGCCGCTTTGATGTACGGCCTCGCGCCGATGATTGCAGAAAACAGCCCAGCTGCATCGCCTGAAGACGGTGCGTTGGTGATCCGGGCGTTGGCTCCGGCCTTGTTATTGGTGCCAGCCATGAGCTTGATGCGCGGCTTTTTCCAGGGCTACCAGGATATGGTGCCTTCAGCGATTTCGCAAGTGTTCGAACAAATCGGAAGGGTAATCTACATTTTAGGCGCCACCTATATCGTGATGCAACTGCTGGATGGCAACATCGCCACTGCGGTTGCGCATTCCACGTTCGCGGCGTTTGTGGGTGCCATCGTAGCGGCAATCATCCTGCTTTTTTATTACAAAAAGAAAATGGCGGAATATCAACCGTTGATCGCGAACAGTGAACCTTCCAGCAACATCCAGACGACAGCGGCCATCAAGAGCATGCTGCAGGAATCGATTCCTTTCATCTTGATCGGCTCGGGCATCACTTTCGCCAAGTTGATAGATCAAGTGACGTTCAAACCGATGATGGAGAACCTGACGAATTACTCAGGAAAAGAAATCGAAGATCTGTTCGGATTGTTCAGTTTTAACGCAGACAAATTGATTATGATCATCGTTTCGTTGGCTGTCGGAATGGCCACAGCAGCGGTGCCTTTGATAGCGGCTGAGTTCACGAAAGGAAATTTCCGAGTGCTGCAGAGTCAGGTAAGGGAAATCATCCAATTGTTCGCCTTCATCATGCTTCCGGCATCTTTGGGGATGATGGTCGTTTCCGAACCAATCTACAATGTGTTCTACCCGCTTCATCCGGTAGGGCCTACGCTGTTGGCGGTATCCGCTCTGATGAGCATCGTTTTAGGGCTGTTCACGGTCCTGGGGTCGATTTTGCAGTCCTTGAGCCGACATAAGACAATGATTGTTTACCTGCTGGTTGGACTGGTAGTCAAAGCAATCATGCAGTACCCGATGCTGGCTTTGTTTGATACGGCAGGAGCATTGGTTGCGACAACAATCGGATTCATCGTGACCGTACTTCTGAGCGGTTGGAAAATCTACCACCTGACCCATTTCGGGTTGGTTGATATATTACGGAAAACCGGTAAAATTTTGGCAGTCGCATTAATCATGACGGCTTGTGCGTTCATCGCCTTGAAAGCCAGCATGCTGGTCATTCCGATCGACCGCAAATTGACGGCATTGGTGGTTGTCGCCATCGTGGCGGCAGTAGGTGGGTTTGTTTACTTGTTCCTGACGCTGAAATTGCGCATCGCTGATGACATTTTGGGTGCTAAAGCGAACGGCCTGCGCAGAAAAATGCGCATCAAATAAAATAAACAAAACCGAAAAGCAGCCTCAGTGGGTGCTTTTTGGTTTATTAGGGAGAAAAAATATGCGTTTGGATAAACTGCTGTCGAATTCCGGATTCGGTTCCAGAAAAGAAGTCAAAGTGTTGCTGAAGAAGAAATGGGTGACGGTCAACGGAAAAGTAGAAACGAAAGCTGAAGCCAAAGTGGACAGCGAAAAGGACGTTATTCTTGTCGGCGATGAGCCTGTCAGCTACCAGGAATTCCTGTATCTGATGATGAACAAGCCGCAGGGCGTTCTCAGCGCAACCGAGGATAACCACCAAAAGACGGTTATCGATCTTTTGGCGTTCGAATTGCATGCGCTTGAACTTTTCCCTGTCGGCCGTTTGGATAAGGATACGGAAGGCCTACTGCTGCTGACGAATGACGGCCAATTGGCGCATTTCCTGCTGTCACCGAAACGGCATGTGGACAAGGTCTATTTCGCAAAAGTTGCCGGCCGGATGACGGATGAGGACCAAAGAGCTTTTTCAGAAGGCATTGTTCTCGAGGATGGCTATCGGTGTTTGCCGGCAAAACTGGAACTGCTCTCCTATGATGAAGAACAGAACGTGTCGGAAGTAGAGATCACGATCAAAGAAGGCAAGTTCCATCAGGTGAAACGAATGGTTCTTGCCTGCGGTAAAGAAGTCACTTTTCTGAAGCGCCTATCGATGGGACCGCTGCGTCTGGACGATCAATTGGAGAAAGGCGACTATCGTCCCTTGCGTGATGAAGAACTGGCTGCATTGCGGGAACATCTGCCGGAATCGATTAAAAAAAGCTAAAATTTTGCAGCTTGTTGGGCCTAAATCACAACCTTTTATTTGGTTATTTTGCCAAAAGTGATATGATGATAGCATGATATTTTAAGTTAGGATGTGTGCGCATGGAAATCAATTGGAAAAAAGAAGTTGAAGCCAGAAAAACGGAACTGCTAGAGGATCTATTCACGTTATTGCGGATCGACAGTGTGCGGGATGATTCGAAAATAACCCCGGATGCCCCGGTGGGACCGGGCCCAAAAGAGGCTCTGGAAGCTTTTTTGGCGATCGGAGAGCGGGACGGTTTCATCACGAAAAATGTCGGCAATCTGGCCGGCCATATCGAATTCGGTGAAGGCGAAGAATTGATGGGCGTGTTCGGTCACGTCGACGTTGTACCTACCGGAACCGGCTGGGATACAGAGCCTTTTGTGCCTGTCATCATCGATGACCGTATCTACGCCCGCGGTTCCAGCGATGATAAAGGGCCTACGATGGCTGCCTATTATGCATTAAAGATCATCCGCGACCTGAATCTACCGATATCCAAGAAAGTTCGTGTCATCATCGGGACGGACGAGGAGAGCGGCTGGAAGTGTATGGACCATTATCTCGAGAATGAACAGATACCTGATTTCGGCTTTTCTCCGGATGCCGAGTTCCCGATCATCAACGGTGAAAAGGGCATGCAGACTTTCATGGTCCAATTCAGGGGCGACAACAAAGGCGGCAAAAACGCATTGTTGAGCTTTGATGCCGGCCTGCGCGAAAACATGGTTCCTCAGGATGCGACTGCCGTATTCATCAGCCCAGAGGCCGACCGTATTGAACAGGCATTTGCTGCCTTCCTTGAAAATAATCCGGTCAAAGGAACGATTTCTGTGGTGGGAGAACAAGTAACGATCGAATTGATCGGTAAAGCCGCTCACGGCATGAATCCGGCTGCCGGCGTGAATGCGGGCACTTATCTTGCCACTTTCCTGAACAAATTCAACTTCGGGGGACAAGCGGCTACTTTCCTGGAATTGATTGCGGACCGCATCCACCTACAGCATGATGCAGAAAAATTGAACCTGGCTTATACGGATTCGATTATGGGCGAATTGACCATGAATGCCGGCATCTTTACTTTCACACCGACTACAGGTGGTGAAGTGGCTTTGAACTTCCGTTATCCACAAGGTGTTTCCGAAGAGGGCATCGAAATCAAGTTGGAAGCAGCATTGGCTTCTTATGGCGTGACGATTGCAAAAGGTGGACATGGCAAATTGCCGCATTACGTGCCAGCTGATGATCCGTTGGTCAAAACATTGTTGGCTGTCTACGAAAAACATACCGGACTGAAAGGACATGAGCAATCAATCGGCGGCGGAACCTACGGGCGCCTGTTGGAGCGCGGCGTTGCTTACGGCGCGATGTTCCCCGACAGCATCGATACGATGCACCAAGCGAACGAATTTATCGCTTTGGATGACCTTTTCCGGGCGACCGCCATCTATGCAGATGCCATGTACGAATTGCTGAAATAAACATATTGCTCATAGTTTCGTAGCGTTAAAAAAAAGGAATGCTGTTCAATCAGCATTCCTTTTTTTAGTAAATTTATTTGGGCCGACTGGGGTCAGATAAATTCCTTCTTTTGAAAATCTCCCATGGTGCGTAAAAGATGAACCAGGCGATGATGATGGAACCGAATACCGCAATAAGGTAGCCGGGTGTTCCCAACCATTTGTCGAAAAGCACAAGCACTGTTCCTTCTTCTACATGGTTCAGGAACATGTAATTGCTGCCGATTATTTGGTTGACCCAAAAAGCTGTCACGACAAAAGGCGCTGCTAACCAGATGGAATGCAGTAAGCTTTTGATGTCGGGACGGAATCCATCGCCGAATACAAAAAGCAAGGGGAGCAAGACCAACAAGAGGTGTGTCAGAATGTATTCGACAAAAAAGAAGCTGAAAAGAGGATAGGGACCAAGGTTAGGGTTTGCCATCGCAACTAACCCACCCGGCAAAGCAATGCCGTACGAAAATTCTTTCAACTGTCGATTGTTTGTAAAAACGGCGGCAGTCCCCATTATTGCCGATACGCTACAAAGGTGCAGAGGCAGAAGCGTGCTCACAAAGAAGGAGAAATCACCAAAAACGGCAGACCAAATCCAACGCGAAAAATAAAGCATAATTAGTAAAGCGGAAATAGTCCTTTTTATGCTTAATCGTCCGAAGTCAGTCTGCTTGCGATAAATCTGGATTATCCA
This sequence comes from Trichococcus sp., assembly GCF_055118575.1. NCBI lineage: Bacteria > Bacillati > Bacillota > Bacilli > Lactobacillales > Carnobacteriaceae > Trichococcus > Trichococcus sp. The sequence continues at coordinate 17,250 of NZ_JBSQPW010000028.1, forward strand.
AAAGATGATGATTGCAGATAGAACAAGGACACCAATATGTGTTGAACTGAATGTATCCACCCCAAACCCGCTTGGCAAGTCCGACTCAAAATCCCAAAAATTAGACATGACGTCACCCTTTTCTCAGAATCGATGACAATGGGTTACTGTTACTGCACAAAGTTTATCTTCTTTGTAGTGATTTTACCGTTCAAAATGTTTTAGCGCCACACACAGCATCTGTTTTCAATATTTTTTCAGGTTTGCAACCAATCCGAAACCAGGAACCGGTAGCAGAGATTTGCCAATCCCGTCTCTTTTCCTTAAAATGAGGAGTGAAGGTTGCCCGCTGCAGCGAATAAATATTGATGCAGCCATGCCTGATTACCGAAAGGAGTTCAGCAATCATGACATTGAAAGAAAAAGTGAACAAGGACTTTATCCAGGCAAGAAAAGACAAAGACACTCTGAAGGCGGATGTCCTACGCCTGATCAAAACGGAATACGATTCTTTCGTGATAGACAACAAGCGCGAAATGACCGAAGCTGAGGAAATTCATGTTTTCTTGAAGGACATCAAAAAGACCAATGAAGCAATCTCTTTTGCAAAGCAAGTCGAGCGCACGGATCTGATTGAAGAGAATCAGAAAAAATTGGCAATTTTGGAGGCTTACGTCCCTAAAATGATGGATGAAAAGGAAGTTCGCTTCTTTTTGGCAGAAAACGGCATAGCCGAAATGCCGCTGAAGGATGCGATGAAATTCTCAATGCAGGTGTTGGACGGAAAAGCCGACAAGGCGCTCGTCTCCAAAATCATCAAAGAGCTGTTGGCAAAATAAGGCAGCGGTCAAAAAAGGACTGTGCGGCATTTGCTGCACGGTCCTTTTCTGAACTGCAAGCCAAGTTTCCTCCAGCCTGTATCATCCAAATGATAAGTTTTTAGCAGTAAATCAGTCTTTTTTGATCCATTTGTTTCCGGCCTTGTTGGTAGGCGGAAGTCTGTGTCCTTCAATAATATGAACTTCCTTGCTGCCGGTGATTTTTCCCCCCCGAGGGCCAACTTCTTTCTAGACGCCAGGAGGAAGGTTATCCGTACCTGGTTTGTGCAAATCTTTTTGATCGATTTTCATTTTTTTGCTCCTTTCTCTCCGGAAGAGCGTTAGCGGAGGCATCACTTGGTACAGGTCAATTATAGCGCTGTAAGCGCGAACAATCAAACGGTGGCTGTCTTCGGAAGATATTGTGTAAATATGAGCATTATTTCAGAATTTTTGATTTCCGTAACAAATTGAAATACAATTGTCATATTTCTATCATGCAATGGTATTTTAATTTTGATATACTTCATCTCGTAGAAGAAACAGGAGGAGAAGTATAATTGGGAAAAAAACATATCGCGTTGTTCTCATCAATCTTATTGCTTAGTCCGATTGCAGGTGGATTTACTGCTCAAGCGGCTACATTAGAAGAATTGCAACAACAAAAAGATGCTTTGCAATTAGAAACGAATACGATTCAATCTCAGATTGATGAAAAATCAAATTCATTGAATACTTTGGAATCCGAAAAAGCAAACTTGGAAACGAAAGTAAATGAACTTCAATCGCAATTGGATGAATTGATGACCCGGTTAGCGGATCAAGAGCAAAAACTAGCTGCCATCGAATCAAAAATTTTGGAATTGCAGGCTGAAATCGAAGCTTTACAAGTAGTCATCGACCAAAGAACCGAAAAATTAAATACGCAAGCTCGCTATATCCAGACGGATGCGGGCGTTACGGATATAGCGTCAATCCTGTTGTCTTCAGAAGACTTCTCCGATCTTGTCGGCAAAATCACGGTCGTTTCAAAGATCGTGACTGCAAACAAGGAAATAGTGGAACAACAGGAAGCGGACCAGCAAAAAGTTGAAGACAGCAAATTGGCTGTTGAAGAAGAAAAACTTGCTGCGGAAGCATTGAAACAAGACATCTTGATTTCAAAAAATAATGTCGTAGCCCAAAAAGCAGAGATCGACGTCCAAATCGCACAAGTCATCGAGAACTACGAATTGACCGAAGTCGAGAAAAATGGCTTGGAATCAACTAAAGCTGACTTGGCTGCTCAAACAGCAACCATCAGCAATGACATGGCAGCCGAACAAGCCCGAATCACGGCTGAAGCTATCGCAGCAGCTGAGGCAGAAGCAGCAGCCATCGCAGCAGCGGAAGCGGCAGCAGCGGCAGCAGCCAACAACTTGACGGCATCTGTTTCAACAACAACATCACCCAGCTACTCAGTTAATTCCAGCGGGTTCTTGAGACCGGCAAGCGGTTATATTTCTTCTCCTTTCGGAAATCGTGTTTCGCCATTCGGCGGTTCGATCGAATTCCACCGTGGCGTTGACATCGCAGGCAGCGGGGCAATCTCGGCAGCCCAATCCGGTACAGTCGAGACAGCTACTTATCATGCAAGCTACGGTTATTATGTTGTCATCAACCACGGAACAATCAATGGCGTAAACGTCAAAACATTATATGCCCACATGCAACCAGGCTTGCTGGTGGCTCCAGGACAGACTGTCAGCCAAGGGCAACAAATTGGCGTGATGGGTACGACAGGAAGCTCAACAGGCGTCCACTTGCATTTTGAAGTGCAAGAAAATGGTGCAGTCGTAAACCCTGTGAATTACATCGGCGGCTAAAAACAGATAAGTTTTTGAGGAGAAATCAGGATTTCCTGATCTCTCCTCTTCTTTTTTGCAACGATGAGGGTGATGATGCGGTATAATGGGGAATATGTTGAACTGAGGGGTTACAAAATGGAAAAGATTTTATCGATGAAAAATCAAAAAGTAAAGCAGTGGAAAAAGCTGCAAACGGCTAAAGGCCGGAAAGAGGCGAAAGCTTATCTGATCGAGGGGACGCATCTTTTGAAGGAGGCGATCAAGGCAGCAGCTGACATTCAAGAAGTTGTAATGACGGAAACTTTTTTCCGACAGTCGGATCTGCCGATTGAGGAAAGGGACATCATCCTCGTTTCCCCGGAAATCCTTGCCAGTCTGGCTCAGACCGAGACGCCACAAGGAGTCGTTGCAATCGTTCAGATTCCTGATGACGTTCCGAAATTAGATTACAAAGGCAAATATATCCTATTGGATCAGGTTCAGGATCCAGGAAACGTCGGCACGATTATCCGAACTGCGGATGCTGCCGGGTATACAGGGGTCATTTTAGGGGAGGGGTCGGTGGATCTCTACAATGACAAAGTGTTGCGTTCCATGCAAGGAAGCCATTTCCATCTGCCAATATATCGAGGCAATCTGCTGGAGTTGATCCCGGAATTGAAGAGCAGCGGTATCCCGGTCTATGGAACCGAACTGAATGAAGCGGCTGTAGATTACCGGACCGTTTTCCCGACTGATGCGGTTGCGTTGGTACTAGGTAACGAAGGGAATGGCGTTTCAAAAAAAATATTGGCATTGACGGATCAGAATCTGTACATTCCGATATTCGGTGAAGCAGAGTCCCTGAATGTTGCAGTTGCAGCAGGCATTCTTCTTTATCACTTCGTAGGCTGAAGAAATCATGAAAAAAAAACGCTATTTTTTCACTTAAATGTGAAAAAGTGTTGCCTTTGTGAAATTCCTATCCTATTATAGAAAACAGACATGAACTTTTTGTACGCTTGCAAGTTGGCTGCCGGATTCTTCACGAATATCATTCGTGATTTAATTCCTTTTCGGATGGAACGAAGCGGCGGCCACAAGCATTTTTCTGAGGAATAGCTTCAGATGGTGCAGAGTGCGGGGGCAGGATGCTTATTTTTTGTAAACATTTTGTGACAAAAGGCACATTCCCTTTGACAGGGGAAATGAGGGTGTTTATAATAGGTCAAAGAGGTGAAGGCTGTGAATGAAATGCTGGAAGTAAAAAAATGTATTTGTCCAAAGTTTGAGAAAACATTCTCTATTTTAGGAAAAAAATGGACCGGCTTAATCATCGAAGTCTTGATGGACGGAGATAAACGATTCAAAGAATTGGCCGTGCAGATACCTAATGTCAGTGATCGAGTATTAGTTGAACGCTTAAAAGAGCTGGAAGATGAAAAAATTGTTGTAAGAACCGAAAATCCTGCAGCGGCAATCAAAGTGATGTATGGATTGTCCGAAAAAGGCAAAGCCTTGAACAATGTGATGAAGGAAATCCAAACATGGTCGGATGCGTGGGTCTGAATCCGAGCTTGACGGAAACGGCATTTCCGGGTAAACTGGCAAAGTAAGTAAAATGAATACGAAAAGCGTTGAAGGGAACCTTCACGATCTTAGCTTTTTTCAGGGAATATTGGCCATTGACTGCGAGCCTTTATAGAAGCCGATTGTGTTTTTTCACTCCCCGAGCTGACTTTGGGATTTGCCGCGTGCAATGAATAAAGTTCCGGTTTATTACCGTTAAACAAATGAAGTGTCGTTGCTTGCAACGAAACAAGGGTGGTACCACGAAAATCTCGTCCCTTACCGGGGATGGGATTTTTTTGCATTTTTTAAGAAAAGGGGACAGAACATGGAATTGAAAGCGAAATTACAAACGTTACGTATAGATGCCTTACAGCAAGTTGAATCTGCAGAGGATCTGCAGGCATTGAATCAAGTCCGCATTTCCTACTTGGGGAAAAAAGGACCAATCACAGAGGCTTTGAGAGGGATGAAGGATCTGAGCCCTGAAGAGCGTCCTGTCATCGGAACTTTAGCGAATGAACTGCGCGATGATATCGAAGCAGCCATCCAATCAAAAAAGGAAACACTTGAAATCAAAAAGATGGAAGCCGAGATTGCGGCTGAAACGATTGATGTCACCTTGCCCGGCAAAAAAATTGCGCAGGGCACGACACACGTCTTGACGCAGATTAATGAAGAAATCGAGGACCTGTTCCTTGGGATGGGCTACAAGATTGTTGATGGCCCAGAGGTGGAACAGGACAGTTACAATTTCGAAAAGATGAATCTTCCGAAGGATCATCCGGCCCGCGATATGCAAGACACTTTCTATATCACCGACGAATTGTTGCTGCGTACGCATACGTCGCCGGTACAGGCGCGTACGATGGAGAAACACGACTTTTCTAAAGGGCCATTGAAGATGATCAGTCCCGGGAAAGTCTATCGCCGCGACAGCGATGACGCGACCCACTCACACCAATTCCACCAGATTGAAGGATTGGTCATCGGCGAAAACATCACCTTGGCGGATCTGAAAGGAACGCTTGCCGTTTTCGCCAAAAAATTGTTCGGAGAAGAGCGCGAAATCCGTTTGCGTCCGAGCTACTTCCCGTTCACGGAACCTTCTGTCGAAGTTGATGTCAGCTGCTTCAAGTGCGGCGGGTCCGGCTGCAACGTCTGCAAACAAACAGGCTGGATCGAAATCCTGGGTTCAGGTATTGTCCATCCAAATGTTCTGGAAATGTCTGGGATCGACTCTACGAAATACTCCGGGTTCGCATTTGGTCTAGGCCAAGAACGTGTAGCGATGTTGAAATATGGTGTGGATGACATCCGTCATTTCTACCAAAATGATATCCGATTCTTAAGTCAATTCGATGTAAAGGAGTAACATAATGAAAGTATCCTATAAATGGTTAAAAGAATATTTAGATCTATCAGACGTAACACCGGATGAATTAGCAGAAAAAATGTCCCGTACCGGCATCGAAGTGGATGACGTCATCTATCCGGGCAAAGGCCTGTCAAAAATCGTCGTTGGGGAAACGTTATCCGTCATCGACCATCCAGATTCGGACCATCTGCATGTCTGCCAAGTGAATATCGGGGCTGAGGAACCAATCCAGATTGTCTGCGGCGCGCCGAATGTGGCTGCCGACCAGAAAGTCATCGTGGCTTTGCATGGCGCTCGGATCACCGGCAACGCGAAAATCAAAAAGGGTAAAATGCGCGGTCAAGAATCGAACGGTATGATCTGTTCGCTTGCTGAATTGGGCTACCCGGAAAGTGTCGTGCCCAAAAAATATGCGGACGGTATTTTTGTCCTGCCGGCTGAGGCGGTTCCCGGAACGGAAGTCGTTGACTTGTTGGAATTGGATGATGCGATCCTGGACATCGACATCACGCCGAATCGCGCCGATGCTTTGAGCATGCGCGGCTCCGCCTATGAAGTTGCGGCCATCTACAACAAAGAGCTGAAGTTCCCGGAGGCCCATGTTTCCGAAAAGACAGGTTCCGTTGCGGATTACATCAAAGTAGCCGTTGAGGATACAAGCGATGCGCCTGCCTACCATATCCAGGTGATAAAAGACGTCAAAATCGCGGAAAGTCCGCTTTGGCTTCAGAATAAGCTGATGAACGGCGGCATCCGTCCGATCAATAACGTTGTCGACATCACGAATTACATTCTGTTGGAATACGGCCAACCGCTGCATGCATTCGACTATGATAAAATCGGTTCAAAGGAGATCGTTGTCCGCCGTGCCAAAGCGAATGAAACAATGGCGACGCTGGATGGGGTCGAAAGAACGCTCGACACAGATAACATCGTCATCACGAACGGCACTGCACCGATTGCCTTGGCGGGTGTCATGGGCGGTCTGGATTCAGAAATTACGGATGGAACCGTGACTGTCGCTTTGGAAGCGGCTTTGTTCAATCCAGTTTTGATCCGCAAAACAGCAGGGAAATTTAACTTGCGCAGCGAATCCAGTTCCCGTTTCGAAAAGGGCATCAATGTCGCGACTATCCTCACAGCCGGACAACATGCAGCAGAGCTGATCCATGAGTTGGCGGGGGGCACAATCGTTGCCGGCACGGCATCCGTTGATACGGTGGAAGTGAAGGACACAGAAGTGGTCATCACTTTGGAAAAAATCAACCGTTCGTTGGGTACTGCCATTTCCAGCGGTGAAGTGACTGCCATCTTCAACCAGTTGGGCTTTGTATCGACGTTTGACGGTGAAACCTTCACCGTTTCGGTACCGCCAAGAAGATGGGACATTACCATTTATGCGGACATCCTGGAAGAGGTCGCGCGCATCTACGGGTATGATAATCTTCCGGAAACATTGCCGATAACACCGGCTTTGCCGACTGCTTTGACGCCTAAACAACACACGATGCGCATCACCAGAAGGTTCATGGAGGGCGCAGGACTTACCCAAAATATCAGCTACGTGCTGACTACTGCTGAAAAAGCGCGGGAATACGCAGTCGAAGACAAAGAAGGCATCCGTTTGGCTTGGCCAATGAGCGAAGACCGCAGCACGCTGCGGATGAATTTGTTGAGCACGCTTTTGGACAACGCCGCTTACAACGTTGCCCGCAAGAATACGGATATCCAGTTTTACGAAATCGGCCGCGTCTTTTTCCCGTCTGCTGACAGCGTACTGCCGATCGAAGCGGAACGTTTGGCTGGCGTGCTGACAGGGATGGCCTACGAGAAAGATTGGCAGATGGCTGCGGAGCCTGTCAACTTTTACCATGCCAAAGGCGTATTGGATGGGTATTTTGAAACAATGGGTCTGAGCGATCACATCCGTTTCGAAGCTGCCAAAGATCTGAAATGGATGCATCCGGGCAGAACGGCTGCCGTCTATTTGGGCGATGTCTACATCGGTTATGTCGGCCAGGTCCATCCGGCTACGGCAAATGCCTATGACCTAAAGGAAACCTATGCCTTCGAAATCGATTTCGAAGCGATCATTGCGGCACCAAAAGAAGTGATTACGCAACAACCGATCCCTAAATTCCCTGGCGTGACCCGCGATGTGGCTCTGTTAGTGAATGAGACCGTCACACATCAACAGATCGTCAGTACGATTAAAGCTAACGGCGGTAAATTCCTGAAGGAAGTCCATCTTTTCGACATCTATCAAGGCAAAGGCATCGAGGACGGTAAGAAATCGGTGGCTTACTCCATGTCATTCCTGAATCCAGAAGCGACGCTTGTCGATGAAGACATCAACAAAGCATTCGCTAAGTTGGTCGCAGCATTGGAAACCGAATGCGGAGCTGCAATCCGTTAATAAAGAAGAATAATGCATAAACAAAGAGTGGACCGTCTCGTGATGAGGCAGTCCACTCTTTGTTTTATGGTGCTAATATGTGGTGTTGAGCCAAGTAATTGTATGCTGGCTTCGGAAACAAGCTCCCAGCTCCGGCTAGTGGAGCGTTCACCGGGGGACAGCGGGAATTTCTGGTGTGAACGCCGACGAAGCTGTCCACATCGGAGAACTCGTGCGGAATGTGGTCCGTACTTCGACGAAGCATCCGCTCGCCGGAGAACGGAGCCAGATATACCGCATATACCGCATGTCACGCCGTCTAGTTATCTGTTTGCCAGTCGGATCGCTTTTTGGGTATTGGCGAAGTGAAGCTTCGTGTATTTGTCGAGCAGTTCCAAGCCGCCTTCTCGGTACATTTCTGCAGCGACCAGGTCTACGTTCGCGCCGGCGCCTGAAGGAATCGGATAACCGGAAGCTTCCGTCATCTCAGCCAAGGTTTTGAGGAAATAATAGCGTGCAATGATGGAAGCCGCTGCGACTGCTAGGTGGTGGGATTCGCCTTTTGTCTGGAAATGGAGATTCTCCTTCACCTGCACTTTTTGGTCGGAAATATGCTTGAAATAAGTCGAAGGCAACTCAAACTGATCGATCAGGATCGCTTTGGGTTTTTCCGGAGCTATTTTCTTCAACAAGTGATTGAGGACCTGGTTATGCAGCAATGCCTTCATTTTCCCTTGGGACATCGTCGGTTGGATCTCATTGTATTTTTCGGGCATCAAGTTGATGACGCTGTGCGGTACCTGCTGCAATAACTGCTTTGCGATGGCCATAATGCGGGCATCCGTCAGCGCCTTTGAGTCCTGGACGCCCAACTTTTTCAGCAACGGCAATTGTTCGGCGGAGGCGTAGACGGCACAGACTGTCAATGGTCCGAAATAGCTGCCGTTGCCGACTTCGTCGCTGCCGATGACGGACCATTCGGAAAAGCCAGCAGGCAGTCCGGCTTTGCTGGCAATCTCTTTTTTCACTTCTTTTTTTGCGGCAGGAGGGTTAACAGCTCCGGTCCGCTCATAGGATGGTTGCCACAGCGCGGCTTCATTTTCGGCGTTTTGGCCTTGGAACAGTACTTTTCCGGAATTGTAGCCGGTGATGGTGGTCTGGTTTTTTTTGGCCGTGAAAAGGCTGTGCGGCACTGGTTTCACAACATAATCCTGATAAAAGACGGCCATTTTTTTCAGTTGGTCCGTCGTTACTTTCAATACAGCATTTGACATATTCTCATCCTTGCTCAATTTAATTTTTTTATTCAGATTATCGAGGGTAGCATCCTTTATTCTATCACAGGAGGCGCAGTTCTTCATGGGGAATTGCAGCAGAGCTGGGGGAGCCAATCTGGGGAAAAGAACAGGATTGGAAACATGGAGAGGTTTATACTGCAATTCGTCGGATTTATGTTAAAATGTACTAGACAGTTTTTTAATGGAGGTCATTGAATATGACAGAACAAAAGAGAAGATTCAAAACAATCATAGCAGGAAAGACCTATACGATTGTGGGAAATAAAGCACCTGAGCATTTGACTGCGGTATCGGAATTGGTCAATGCGCAGTTGGAACAGATAAAAGAGGCCGCTCCGGCCCTTGGTCGTGAGGAGCGCGGCATTCTCGTGGCTGTGAACGCCATATCCGATCAGATCACGAAGCAATTGGAAGTGGAAGAGCTTTTGCTGAAAGTGGAGATGTTGGAGAAGGCTTTGCAGGAAAGCAAAAACGTTGCAGCTGCTGCTTCTGTCGAGAAAAGGGAGCAAACCGAGCCCAATCAGAATTCAGCTGAAGAACTCCAGCCCCAAGCGGTTGCCGACGTCGAACAAAAAAATGAGGCGGTTCCTTTTACTGACGTTGCAGCGGAAAAGAAGTCAGCGGCAGCCTTAGCTAGTGAAAAGCGCGATAAAGTGAGCCAAACTGTTCAGTCTATGCCCGCAACCATAAGCGAACTGCAGCAAGCTGCCCGCGAAGCAAATGAACTTCCGGCCCGGAAATCAAATTCAAAATTGACGAAGACGACTACTGCTTCCGAGGCGACGTTGAAACGGGCTCAGCACAGAAATCAAGTGCGTTCGGCTTTAGGTGTCAACAAAAATGCTGAAAAAGCCATTCCGCCTTACGCCAAAAATAAAGAGCACGATGTAAAAAAATAGTAAAAAGACTGTAGAAATCAGGTGAAAAAATGCTTACGTTGATCATAGTGCTCGCTTTATTGTGGGGCATCTATACAGGCGTCAGAAGAGGTCTTATTCTGCAGGTTGTCTACACCGTAGGGTATTTCATTTCTTTCTTGGTCGCCAGAGAATATTATACCGTCATCGCCGAAAAAATCGATCTGCTGGTCCCGTACCCGTCCGTCGAGTTTGGTAAAGAATTGATTTTTTACTCTGAACAGGTATCCTTCGTCCTTGATCAGGCGTTCTATAACGGCTTGGCATTCATCCTGTTGCTGTTCGCTGGTTGGCTGGTTACGCGATTTGTCGGGAGCATGCTGAACTCATTGGCATTTTTTCCGATCATCAAACAGCTGAACCAGCTGGGAGGCGGTGTACTCGGATTCCTGATGCACTACATCGGGATTTTCCTGCTCTTGACGCTCGCATCCATGATTCCGTTGGATTTCATCCAACAACTGTATGCCGATAGCGAACTCGCGGCTTGGATGGTGTCCGAAACGCCTTACTTTTCGCGGTTAATCTACGATTGGTGGATCGGCATCATTCAGTAACGCAAGGTTAAATAAACGGAAGGGACTGTATAGTGTACTATATTGTCCCGTTTTTTTGAAGAAGCACTTTTTAGGAGAATATAATGAATAATAAAATAAGCAAGACATTAGAGTTTGAAAAGATAAAACAACAACTCCAAAATTTTGCGGCAACCGATCAAGGGAAAGATATGGTTCAGGCGTTATTTCCCGAAACTGATCCTGAAAAAGTCGTTGCTCTGCAGAATGAAACAGAAGACGGCAGAAAAGTGTTGCGCCTGAAAGGCGGGATTCCGATGCCGAGGCTGAAGTCCATCCGCAGCCATCTGAAGCGTCTTGAGATAGGCGGCACCTTGAACGGCAAAGAAATCGCTGAAATCGGCCGCGTGTTGTCAACGACAAGAGAAATTATCCAGTTCTTCCAGTGGTTCGAAGACAACGAGATTCCCTTTTATGTCCTAGATGAACTGGTTGACAGATTGGTCGTCTTGCCCGAAATCACCAGAAGGATCCAAGCGACCGTGCATGAGGATGGTACGATCCAGAACGATGCTTCGCCTGCTTTGAAAGGGATCCGTACAGGAATCAAACAGGGCGAACAGAACATCCGCACCAAACTGGATGACATCATCAGAGGGAACAAAGCGTCCTATCTCAGTGGCGCTATCATCACCATCCGCAATGACCGTTTTGTGATTCCGGTCAAAGTCGAATACCGCAACCAATTCGGCGGCATTGTCCATGACCAAAGTTCGACAGGCCAGACCCTTTATATCGAACCGCAAGCCATCCTGGATCTGAACAATCATCTGCGTCAATTGGCTGCCCAAGAGAAAGCAGAAATCGAACGGATTCTGTACGAATTATCGATGGAAATCGAGCCTTTCACGCAGGAATTATACGGAAACAGCGAGGTACTGGCGACTTTGGATTTCATCAACGCAAAAGCGCGTTATGCGGATTCACTGAAAGCGACTCGCCCGATCATCAGCAAAGAAAACCACATCGCCATCTGGAAAGCCAGACACCCGCTCATCGATCAAGATGATGTTGTCGCGAACGATCTGATCCTCGGCGAAGCCTATCAGGCGATCGTCATTACCGGGCCGAATACCGGAGGAAAGACGATTATGCTGAAAACACTCGGGATTATCCAAATGATGGGCCAATCCGGGCTTCAGATACCGGCGGATGAGGATAGCCAAATCGGTATTTTCACGGAAATTTTTGCTGACATTGGAGATGAGCAGTCGATCGAACAGAGCCTGAGTACGTTCTCCTCGCATATGACCAACATCGTCTCGATCCTTAATCAGATTGACGAGAAGAGTCTGGTGCTTCTGGATGAGTTGGGCTCCGGTACAGATCCTCAAGAGGGAGCGTCTCTGGCCATCTCGATTTTGGACCATATCGGCGGCATCGGCAGCTATGTCATGGCCACCACGCATTATCCCGAATTGAAGGCCTACGGATACAATCGCTCGGGAACGATCAATGCCAGCATGGAATTCAATGGAGAAACGTTGGCTCCAACCTATCGTTTGCAGATAGGCGTTCCCGGACGAAGCAATGCCTTCGATATTTCGAAGCGACTCGGACTGAACCCTAGCATCATCGATCAGGCACGCAGTTTCATTGACGTTGACAGCCAAAATCTGAACGAGATGATTGCGGATCTGGAACAGAAGCGACGCGTCACCGAAAAAGAATCCATGCAACTCCAAGCGCAGTTGGAAGAATCCGATAAACTGTTGGCGGACCTGAAGCGAGCAAATGAAAAACTGGAAACCAACAAGGAAAAAGTTCTTGAAGATGCCAAAAAAGAAGCCAATAAGTTGGTTGACACGGCGAAAGAAGAGGCAGAATTCCTCTTGCAGGAAATCCGTGAAATGCAGCTGAACATGGGGAATTCCGGCAGCATCAAAGAGCACGAACTGATCGATTTGCGCAAGCAATTCAATGATCTGCGCCAAGAGGAGTCTTTGGTAAAAAACAAAGTGCTGCGCAAAGCAAAAGAGAAAAAGATGTTGAAGCCGGGTGATGAGGTCATGACGGAGACGTATGGCCAGCGTGGGACGCTTGTCGAGAAAAAGGGCAACGGTGAATGGGTCGTACAGATGGGGATCATGAAGATGAAGTTGCCGGAATCGGATCTGAGATTGATCAAAGAAGAGCCGCAACAACAAAGAAGGCAAAGGCAGATCGCCACTGTCAAATCGGCTTCATCCAGTCATGTAGCGACGCAGCTCGACCTCAGAGGCCAACGTTACGAAGAAGCCTTGGCTGAAGTCGATCAGTATTTGGACGCTGCTTTATTGGCTGGGTATCCTCAGGTAACAATCGTACACGGAAAAGGCACGGGCGCGCTCCGTAAAGGGGTAGGTGATTTGCTGAAGCGTCACCCGCAAGTGCTGTCCTACGAGTATGCACCGGTGAACGCAGGCGGAAATGGCGCGACAATCGTAACATTCCGAGGCTGAGCAGATTGATTGGTACTGAGCAAAACCTCTGCTATAATTGGAACATAAAGATGAATAGTGAAGGGAGCAAATTACAATGGTAAAAATATTAACAGATGCAAATTTTGAAACAGAAACAAAAAATGGGGTTGTTCTAGTGGATTTCTGGGCAACTTGGTGCGGACCTTGCCGCATGCAATCACCGATCATCGATGAATTGGACACAGAAATCGGCGACAAAGTGACTTTTGGAAAAATGGATGTGGATGCTAATCCGCAAACACCAAGCCAATTCGGCATCATGGGTATCCCGACGTTGTTGATCAAAAAAGATGGCCAAGTTGTGGAGAAATTAGTCGGCTATCACGCAAAAGAGATGCTTGAAGAAACGCTTGAAAAATATATCTAAACATTAGGATAGAGTTGCCGTTGCCGTTTCAGGACTAGCGGCAACTTTTTTTGTTTGGATGTTATTTTAGGATACGTTATAGGCGAAGGACAGTCCGCCGGAGGAGGCGCGCTTAGTGGTCCAACTTCGGCCAGGATTGCTTCATCCGGAGAAAGCACAAAAAACCGATTATGCCTTCACCAAAAAAACGCAGAAACAGCCCGGCAGCGAATCGCCGGACTGTTTCTGCGTTCAGGATCACTCAATGAACAGCGTGATGATGACTTCTTTTTTCTTGTCTTTTCCGATTGTTATCTCCGTCTTTGCCTCACAGGGAAGGCCGGTCGTCATCTGAATCTGCTGGGCCAAAAATCCGGCTTCCAGCTGGAAGGATGCCTGCTCGTTTTGGGTGCGGATGGTAACCAGATCGCTTTCCAACCGATATTGTTGCGCATTTTTTTCTTTTTTGAGCAGTTCCAATTTCCCGAAACCGCAATAGATCATCGCTTCATACAGATCTTCCTGACTTTTTAATGGGAATTGCCGCGCCAAATCTTTTCCGGCCCAATACAATATTTCGTCGGTATGTTCGCCGAGGATGTTTCCCAGAAGGTAATCCCTTATCAATAAATAGGAAAAATGTTCATTATCGATAATACGGGCATTTTCGTTTTCAGGATTCAATGGATTTCCCCCCTTAAATGTACACTTCATTATACACGTATTTTAATAAGAGGATAGAGCCTATTTTCAGGCAATGCCTATCAATGGCGTTTTCCGTTTGAATCAGGCATAATAGGGGTAAGAAATCCAATATGCAATCAGAAAGGAAGATGTTTATGTGGACTGCCAAAAAAGCTTTGGGTCTGATTTTGCTGTTGATTCCGGTCTTCAAATATATTTCGGACTGGAAAAAAGAAGAGGAACAACGTCGTTTGCTGAACGGTTGAAGACGCTGCTCCATCCATACGAAAAATGAAAACTCGTTATAACGCGAATAGCGGTATAACGAGTTTCGTTTGTGAATTTCACTGGATTCCGTGCACTCTTTTGATGTTAAGTCCAAAAAGGATTCCGTTCCCGGGAGCGGTGATGTTTCCCGCTTCCTCGATTTGGTTGATGATTTTTTTGGAATGCTGTTCCTGGGCCAAAACCAGCAGAATCTCCTTTTCCGGTTCCAAAGCCAAATTAAACAATTTTTTGTTCTCGTGCATACCGGATCCACGGCCGGCAACGATTGTTCCGCAATAGGCTTCTTCGCAGCGCGCGTTTTCGAAGACGCGGTCGATCAATCCTTTATCGACTACGGTTACGATCAATTGGTGATTCATCTGACTTCCACTCCTTTTCATGGTTCGCATCCTCCTCAGCGGTGGGTGCTTCAGAAGGACAAACAAAAAACCGTCCTGAAATTGAGACCATTGTAGCACATATATTTTGGAACCGCCAATAAGCGCCAGTGGGCTTGGGAAAAGAAGTCACATTTTCCGCAAAAGTAAAGCAAGTTCGCATGAAATTTGCCTCATTTTCACCAAATTCGTGCATCTTAAGGTAAAATAGAGATACGAAAACAAATAAAGGAAGTAACTGCATGAGCAAAAAAGCAATCGGTTTTATTGACTCTGGCGTCGGCGGCTTGACGGTTGTGAAACAAGCGATGAAACAGCTTCCCAATGAATCCATTTATTATCTGGGGGATTCCGCCAGATGCCCCTATGGACCAAGGCCCAAAGAAGAAGTGATTCAATACACGTGGGAAATGACCCAGTTTCTGCTGAAGAAAGATATCAAAATGCTGGTGATTGCCTGTAACACAGCGACAGCCGCTGCCTTGGACATCATCCGGGAGCGGGTGGACATTCCGGTGGTAGGTGTCATCAACCCTGGGAGTCGCGCAGCCATCAAACATTCAAAAAATGAACGCATTGCCGTAATTGGTACAAAAGGCACCATCAACAGTGATGTCTACAAGAAAACGATCAAGGACAAAGACAAGGACATTTCGGTCATCAGCATGAGCTGTCCCAAATTCGTGCCTCTAGTGGAGAGCAACCAGTACAATGGATCGATCGCCAAAAAAGTGGTGGCGGAAACGCTGAAACCCTTGCTGAAAGAATCGATTGATACCCTGATTCTGGGGTGCACGCATTATCCGCTTTTGACGCCGCTCATCCAAAATGTGATGGGGCCTAGCGTGACCCTGATCGATTCAGGGGCTGAAACAGTTTCCGAAGTGAGTACCTTATTGGATTATTTCCACTTGGCGGAAAGCTCACATAATAAGGAAGCCTCCGAATACGTTTTTTATACGACGGGTTCGCCCAAACTTTTTTCGGATATTGCAGAAAATTGGCTCGGCCAAAGCAATTTTAAAATCGAAAAAGTCGATCTGGTCAATTTGATCAGTAATGATTGAGAAATGAGGGATACAATGAACGCAACTGAAAAAAAGAAGATTGTGATAGCGACAAAAAATCCGGGAAAAGCCAGGGATTTCGCCTTGCTGTTTGAACCGAAAGGCTACGAAGTAGTGACCTTATTGGACTATCCGGAAATAGAGGATGTGGAGGAAACTGGCTATACGTTCGAGGCCAATGCACGCAAGAAAGCTGAGACGATAGCCGGATTGCTTGGTATGACAGTCTTGGCGGACGATTCGGGCATCTGCATAGATGCATTGGATGGTCAACCGGGTGTGTTTTCTGCCCGTTTCGCAGGTGGAACGAAAAGCGATGCCGCCAATAATGCGAAAGTACTTGCAATGCTTGGATCCCAGGAAAACCCATCCCGGAAGGCGCATTTCCATTGTACCTTGGTGTTAGCCCATCCGGAACGGGAAAGTCTGGTTGTCGAAGGGGATATCGAGGGTGAAATCGCGGAGTTCCCAAGCGGAGACAATGGTTTCGGATATGATCCGTTGTTCTATTTGCCGCAATTTGGCAAGACGATGGCGGAATTGAGCGATATTGAAAAAAATCAAATCAGCCACCGCGCACAAGCCCTGAAAAATCTGGAGAAAAGTTGGGCTGCCTGGCTGGAAAAGGAAGCAGATTAAATGGTAAAGATACTTGCAGTCAGTGATAGCCACGGGGAAAAAGATATCCTGAACGATTTGGCTTTACGTTATACAAATCAAGTTGATCATTTCGTGCACTGCGGTGATTCGGAATTGAGCAGTTCCGATCTGATCTGGGGGATCATGTCAACGGTGATGGGAAATTGCGATTATGACTATCAAATGAACGACGAATACCGATTCCAGGTCGATAACCGGACTGTGCTGGTTGTCCATGGACATCGTCATGCTGTCAGAAACTCCGTTGCCGAGTTGAAACGCGAAGCCAAGCTAGCGGCTGCTTCTCTGGTGTTTTATGGACATACCCATATCGCCAAAGCGGAGCAGGAGGACGGCATCCTGTTCATCAATCCGGGGAGTATCAGTCAGCCGCGGGGCACACTGATGGAAAAAACTTATTGCATCGTCACATTGGACGAACAATCCGTCACAGTAACCTATTACAATGACCGCCATCAGGAACTGACCCACTTGAAAAAACAATTTCAAATTTTTTGATCACATGCAATGAAGGTGTTTCCACCGGCATAAACTCCAGATGGATACCTTTTAGGAGGAAATAGTAATGATTAGTAGCGAAGTAGCCGGTTTACTGTTGGACAATGACGCATGCGGGGATCTGATGATCCATGGCGAAAACGTCGCTAATGTGCATTGTTCGAATAACTTGAACCATGCGTTTCTGGTGCTTTCCCAAGTGAAGTATTCCGTCATCCCCGTTCTGGATTCCAAGTCCCGCATCAAGGGCCTGATTTCCATACCGATGATCATCAAAGCGATCACGGAAATCGATGCGATCCGCTATGACAAGATGGAGATGCTCACGGTGGAAGAGGTGATGGACCGCAATGTACAGACCATACGTCCATGGACAGACCTTGAGGATATTTTGAATCATCTGATCGACCATAATTTCCTGTGCGTCACCGAAGATGATGGCAAATTTATCGGCATCATTACGCGTAAAGAGATTCTGACGAGAGTGAACCACCTGGTGCACGGCATCCACCGCATCTATAAATTTGAGAAAATCGAAGAGAAGGAAGAAGTGGCATCCGAAAGATAGAAATCGGCTGTTTGCTCCACGCCTCACCCCAAAAAACAAAAAGTGTTCCGCCTCCAAACGATTTGGAGGCGGAACACTTTTTTAATATACTTATGCTTTCGGGGCGGTGTATGGCATAGCCGGAATCTGGATGCCGGCTTCCAACAATGCGGAACGGTAACTTCCCAAGAACAGATTTTGGATGTTGTACTGTTGGCCATTCAACGTATAGAAGGTGACCCGATAGGCAAGCTGGCCGTTGCCTTTGTCGGTGATGCCAATGACATTCGGACCTTTGACGATTTCCGGATGCTCCGGCACAAGCCGGTCGTTGACGGTCTGGATGACCTGATTGACCGTTTTGAAATCAGTATCCGGATACAACAGGATATCGATCATTGCCCGCATATCATTTCGGGAAAGATTGCTTATGGTGGTGATGGTGTGGTTCGGCAAGAAATGCAAAGTCCCATCAAAACTCTTGATTTGTGTCGTCCGTAGCCCTACGTTCACGACAGTGCCATCGATTCCGCCGATGACAACGTGATCGCCGACATCAAATTGGGACTCCAGGATGATGAAGAAACCATTGACAATATCATTGATGAATTGTTGCGCGCCGAGCCCGATCGCAAGGCCCGCAAGACCGGCACCGGCAATGAGCGTAGCAATCGGCACACCCAATACGGAGAGGACTCCATAAATCAAAAAGAAGAACAAAAGATAACGCAAACCATTTTCGGCTATTTTATAGCTAAGTGTATAATTTTTCTATGCGAAACTATTCTTTTGTTGAAATAGGCAAAAAGAAGACCTTACAATACAACTAAAGGTCGGTAGCCAATTTAGTG